>NZ_JBBWCB010000291.1:0-1696 GCF_039888995.1 Pseudomonas rossensis
AAGTGTGTCACAACCGGCGACGCACTCAAGCGATAGAAAATGCCGTCGGTGATCGATAGCATTTTCTGATTGAATCCGTGTACTGGCCTCTAGTAAGCTCGGCGCACTCATAGGAGACAAACCATGTTCAACGCCCTCTCACCGCTTCGTACCGTCAGCGCCCTGCGCTCGGTGGCGGCTGCCCGGGTGAATGACGTTTGTGCTCCGGTCAGCTTTTATTTTGGGTATTGGTTTAGCCACTGGCGCGCCTGATACCCACACGGCGCCCACTTTAAACGGGTCGCCACCAGAGAATTCTCAACCCCCGGTCGGCTTCCCGACCGGGGGTTTTGTTTTTTCAGCCCCGCACATTTTTAGCGACACACCAGACAACCAGAGGATTCAACAATGAACTACGCCACTTATTACCGTTACGACAGTTTTGCCGCCTGGCGATTTAGCAGCCTCCGCTCGGGACAGCCTGCCGCCTCCGATCGGTCACCCACAGGTGGCAAGCACACACACGCAGCCAATCCGGCCAATTGTCGAACACCCCAGTAGGGCCGAGTGCGCGGGAACGAACCCGCCGCCAGCCCAGGAAGCCCGAATATGAACTCGTCCGTCTCTGCTCTGCCGCTGTCCACCTTGAGCCCTGCCAATGAAGCGCTGACCCTGCGTCTGCCCAGCTCATTGCAACTCAAACAGCAATTGCCACTCAGCAACGCCCTGACCCAGCAAGTCGCCACCCACCGCCAGGCGGTTCGCGCGATCCTCAACGGTGAAGACTCCCGTCTGCTGGTCATCGTCGGTCCCTGCTCGATTCACGATCCTCAGTCCGCCCTCGAATACGCCGACAACCTCGCCCGCCTCGCCGCCGAGGTCAGTGATGAAATGCTGCTGGTGATGCGCGCCTACGTCGAAAAACCCCGCACCACGGTCGGCTGGAAAGGCCTGGCCTACGATCCCTACCTCGATGGCAGCGATGACATGGCCGGCGGCTTGACCCTGTCCCGCGAGTTGATGCGCGAAATGCTCCGCCTGGGACTGCCGATTGCCACCGAATTACTGCAACCGATGGCTTCCGGCTACTTCGACGACCTGCTGAGCTGGGTCGCTATTGGCGCTCGCACCACCGAATCGCAGATCCATCGGGAAATGGCCAGTGGCCTGAGCATGCCGGTCGGCTTCAAGAACGGCACCGATGGTGGTGTCGGTGTGGCCAGCGACGCCATGCGCTCGGCCGCCCATCCGCATCGTCATTTCGGTGTCGACAGCCAGGGTCATCCGGCCATCATTCAAACGCCGGGCAATCCCGACACCCACCTGGTGCTGCGTGGCGGACACCGTGGGCCGAACTACGACCGCGACAGCGTCGCCCAGGTGAACAGTGACTTGACCAAACTGAAGATCCCGGCCCGGATCATGGTCGACTGCAGCCATGCCAACAGCGGCAAAGACCCGTTGCGTCAGCCAGCGGTGTTTAACGATGTGCTTGAACAGCGCCTGCAAGGTGATCGATCACTGATCGGCATGATGATCGAGAGTCACTTGTTCGAAGGCTGCCAACCGCTGGGCCCATCAATGCGTTACGGCGTGTCAGTAACAGATGGCTGCCTTGGCTGGAGCGGGACGGAATTACTGTTGCGCCAGGCAGCCGATCGGCTCAGAGCGCAGAGCAGGGATCAACAATCGGCGTGAGTCACCCCCTCTTCCAGTC
>NZ_JBBWCB010000292.1:0-1569 GCF_039888995.1 Pseudomonas rossensis
GATAAGTGTAGTGACCTGCATTCATACACGCACCGACCTGCAATCAGCACATTTTTCGACCGGAATTAATTGCGTCTATCCGGCCCTGCGAACCGGGATTAATGGCGAATGAACCTGCACTTATCCGCTTCGACCTGCATTCCATTTGCGCAGGCTCAGCGGAAGATGCCAAGCCTACCGAGATTAGGGCATTGTTCGGCAACCTGCCCGACCCGGCGAGGGGCGCCGAGCTGCGCGATAAAAGGCTGGCCGCCAGATTGCCTATCTAAGTCTTTTTAGTCGCAATTCATGCCGGTCCGCTAGGCTGGACGCAATGAATACGGGTTGAACACCGCATTGATTGCAGGTCGGGAAGTTTTCGAATGCAGGTCGTTACACTCATCGCCCAGAAGGCCCTCGCAGCACCACGTTGAAGGCGTGGTTAATGGCCGCGCGCGTGTTTGTCTGAAATCCGTGTTGCGTAATGGCCGTATTGACCGCCGCCTCCAACGCTGCTGGGCGCACTTCGCCCGCAGCAGGCGCCAGCGTTGACCAGCTCCGACCCTGCTGCTCGAGGTGACACAGAAATCGTGAAATCGTAGAGCGATGTTGCCGGGGAAGGGTTGTGGGCAGTTGCGCCATCACTGCTTGGTGTTCGGGCCACACAGGTATCAGGCGGACTACACCGGAAGGCCCCTGCAGAGCCAAGTTGAAGGCGTGGTTAATGGCCGCGCGCGTGCTTGACTGAAGTCCGTGTTTTGTAATGGCCGTATTGACCGCCGCCTCCAAGGCTGCTGGGCGCACTTCGCCCGCAGCAGGCGCCAGCGTTGACCAGTGCAGACCCTGCTGCTCGAGGTGACACAGAAATCGTGAAATCTTATTGCGCTGATCCCGGGAAAGGGTTGTGGGCAGTTGCGCCATCACTGCTTGGTGTTCGGGCGACACAGGTATCCGTTGGACCCGACCGGAAGGCCCTTGCAGAAACACGTTGAAGGCGTGGTTAATGGCCGCGCGCGTGCCTGACTCAAGTCCGTGTTGCGTAATGGCCGTATTGACCGCCGCCTCCAAGGCTGCTGGGCGCACTTCGCCCGCAGCAGGCGCCAGCGTTGACCAGTGCAGACCCTGCTGCTCGAGGTGACACAGAAATCGTGAAATCGTAGAGCGATATTGCGAGGGAAGGGTTATGGGCAGTTGTGCCATCACGGCTTGGTGTTCGGACCACGCAGGTATCAGGTAGACCCGAGCGGAAGGCGCCACCAAAACCAAGTTGAAGGCGCGGTTAATGGCCGGGCGCGCGCCTGGATGAAGTCCGTGTTGCGTAATGGCCGTATTGACCGCCGCCTCCAACGCTGCGGGGCGCACTTCGCCCGCAGCAGGTGCCAGCGCTGACCAGCTCAGACTCTGCTGCTCGAGGTGACACAGAAATAGTGAAATCCTAGAGCGCTGTAGCGAGGAAAGGGTTGTGGGCAGCTGCGCCATCACTGCTTGGTGTTCGGCCAGTAATGGTGTGGTTCGCCGCGTGGGGACGGGGGATTGTCTTATAGCGGTATAGGGGGAATATCTACCCGGTGCAGTGGCCGTCGCTCTTGT
>NZ_JBBWCB010000293.1:0-1568 GCF_039888995.1 Pseudomonas rossensis
TCCTTCAAGCGCTTGAAGAACATCACCTTACGCTTCAGCACGACGCTGTCGCGTCGGTAGAAGAGTTGCTTAACACTGGCCTGGGACGCTTGCTGGACGACGTCGGCATGCCGGAGCGTGTGCGTGCGTTGGTGCGTAACTTGACCGATGGCCTGACGGGTAGCGAAAGGGCAACGCTAAGCTGTCATCCGTCAGTACTGGAACCCTTGAGTGAGTGGGTAGCCGCCAGCCCCTTTGCCAGCCATTGGCAGCTAAAAGCCGACCCGGCGCTGCCCTCTGATGCGCTGCGGTTGAACCATGCCAACGGATCTTTCGACATCGATTGGCCAAGCCTGCGTCGCGGATTACTAACGAACATGGATTAATGCGTTTGATGGGAACCAGTCCCGGGTTTCGAACCACTTAAATTCAAACCACGACAGGAGTTTCTCAATGATTAACTTTAGTTCGCTTCAAAACAGTCTGGACCGCTCTGTGACACAGGCCAGCAACAGGATGGACGATGCAGCAATCGAAGCGGCAGACAGTGGAAGTCCGGAAGATGTGCAGGCATTTGGTGCCGCGACTCAAGACATGGCCACTGCAACGATCTTGATGAATCAAGCCCAGCGCGCCAGCCACGGCCTGACGAAATCAATCATCGACGGCATCCAGTAAGCACCCATATCGTCTGCGGCCCACCGGCCCACGCAGCGTCATTTCTCCATTAACTTGACGATTGATCTTTTTGCACGCACCGCGGCACTGTTGTTGCCCGGTTGCGTGATGGATTTCCCCTAGCCGAGAACCTGGAGCGTTAAATGCATAAGGCCTATGCGTTGTTGCCTTTGTTGTTGATTGGAATGATAAGTCCGGCATGGGCAGCTGTTCCCAAGGCCTGGAAGCAAACGGCCTACGCTTACGATGCGCAGCAAACGGATCTTGCCACCGCACTGGGCGGTTTCGCCAGGGAGTTTGGCATGGGGCTGGACATGCCACAGATGGAGGGCATTCTCGACGGACGTTTGCGCTCGGCAAATCCTCAGGCCTTCCTTGATCGTCTGGGGCAAGAGCACCACTTTCAATGGTTCGTGTACAACGAAACGCTGTATGTCAGCCCCACCAGCGCGCAGACCTCCGCGCGCCTCGAAGTGGCATCGGATGCAGTCGATGACTTGAAGACAGCCTTGACTGATGTCGGGCTGCTCGATCCACGCTTTGGCTGGGGCGCGTTGCCGGAGCAAGGTGCAGTATTGGTTCGCGGGCCAGAAAAGTATGTTGAGTTTATCCGCAACTACAGCAGCAATGCCGAAGGGAAAGAGAAGGCAGAGAAGCAGAATGTGGTGATGCTGCCACTCAAGTATGCCAACGCTGCGGACCGGACGATTGTGTACCGCGACCAGCAGTTGGTCGTGGCGGGCGTTGCCAGCATTCTTCAGGAACTGCTCGGTAGCCGTGCGCGCGGCGAGGCAATTGAGGGCGTTAACCTGTTTAAGGGGCCGGGTGCAGGGCGCAGCGGTGCCAGCATCGGGGGAGGGCGTGGAAGCTCGGCTTACGGCGATGCGGACTCTGGGCGCCTGGATATGGGC
>NZ_JBBWCB010000294.1:0-1428 GCF_039888995.1 Pseudomonas rossensis
CCGGCAGTGATCAGACCTTGTTTCTCGCCAGTGACGGACATGTACGCTGGTGTAGCCATGGATGTGCTCCTTGCTAAAAGTTAGGGTGCCCGGGAGGCGGTATCGCCCGGTGGGTGCCTTACTGTTATCAAGGTCCGTGCCATAAACGGGTAACACTATATAAATCAGGTGGTTGAGAGGTTTTTTAGATCGTCTGGATAATGTTCGGCCGCGATTGCCTGTGAATGTGCGCAAGAAGTTGCGCAGTGCTGCGCAACTTCTTGCGCACTTGGCTGAGGCGCCTGACAGGCTGGGCGATCAGCCACCCGGGAAGAGCTTTTGCAGCCGTGAGTGCGCAACTTCTTGCGCATCAAGGCGGTTGGCCATCATTCGGGTGACCAATCGTCTCATTGGCCGAAAACCGGCAGTAAAACCGCTAGGGTGACAGGTGCAACGAATGCTGCAGCCTGGAGGTCAAACTCAGCGCCGAGATGAATGAACATCTGCGAACTCAAGGAGAACGACATGAAAATCCTGATGGTTCTAACGTCACACGATCAATTGGGTAACACGGGTAAGAAAACCGGCTTCTGGCTGGAGGAATTCGCCGCGCCGTATTTCGCCTTCAAGGACGCCGGCGCTCAGTTGACCCTGGCCTCACCCAAGGGTGGTCAACCACCGCTGGACCCGAAAAGTGACGAGCCCGACGCGCAAACCGCAGCCACCGAGCGCTTTCGCAAAGACCCCGCCGCCCAGTCCGCATTGGCGTCTACCGCTCTGCTGAGCAGCGCGAGAGCTGAAGATTACGACGCGATTTTCTACCCGGGCGGCCATGGCCCGCTGTGGGATTTGGTCGAAGACAAAATTTCGATCGCTCTGATCGAGGCGTTTTACCAGGCGGGCAAACCGGTCGCGGCCGTCTGCCACGCACCGGGTGTGTTGCGTCACGTCAAGGATGCGGACGGCCAGCCGCTGGTCAAAGGCAAGCGCGTGACGGGGTTTACCAATTCTGAGGAAGAGGCTGTGCAACTGACGAAGGTTGTGCCGTTTTTGGTGGAGGACATGCTTAAGGAGAAGGGTGGTGTCTATTCCAAAGGTGCTGACTGGGCGAGTTATGTGCTCACTGATGGTTTGCTGATTACTGGTCAGAATCCGGCTTCCTCTGAAGCAGCGGCACAAGAACTATTGGCGAAGCTCCGCTAAATCTGACATGTAGCAGCTGGCGCAGCCTGCGTCCGACTGCGCAGCAGTCGTAAAACCGGCAAACACGGTGTGTCTGAAAGACCGCGGCGGCGGATACAACGACTGCTGCGCAGCCGAACGCAGGCTGCGCCAGCTGCTATGTATGGACTCGCCCCCACTGTCTACCCGCTTTTGAAAAACCGCCGCCCCGTTGCATCTATGTATCAGGCCTATTCGAGGAAGCCGACTTCGGCTTCTGGCCAAAAT
>NZ_JBBWCB010000295.1:0-1426 GCF_039888995.1 Pseudomonas rossensis
TAATGCCAGTCAGTTAAGCTGACTGGCATTTTTGTTTTTTATCGGATACTTCGGGGATTTGAGCCTTATAGTCCGGGGATAAACGCGCTCCTCTCGTCGATGAGGCAGAACGTAATGCAGGGCTGAAGCATGCAGCTCGGCCAGGTATTTGGGGATGTTCCCGGAACGGTCGGCCGAGACGCTGTTGATAAAGCCGAGGATCGCCCAGGTGCAGGCGGTAAAACTCATTTCACATGGGTAAATTCCGGGACAATGGCGGCTCATTTCCACCATCTGATAGCGCAACAAGTTGTAGCCCAACAACACACCCCACAACTCCTGCTCGATCATCTCGGGCGTCTTGCTGCGCAGCGCGTAACTGCTGTTGAGCAGTGTCTGTTTCATTTCCCGAAAGCCTAATTCGATCTCCCATCGCTGGCTGTAAAGGTCAACGATTTCGTCGGACGGGAAGCGCAGTGGGTCGGCCATCGAGGTCAGTATCTGACACACCTTGCCCTTGACGGTTTTACTTAAGAGTCGTGCGGTCAGGCGCTCCGGCAGCCCCGGCCATTGCTTGCGGGCCTGCGGCGAAGTGCTTAATGAGACCACCGCATCCTGACGGCCCAAACGCTGAATAACTTCGTACTGCGCACCTTTGCGCAGTGGCATCAGCCAATGTCGTTCGGTGCCTGCTTGCTGCCACTGGTGCAGCAAACCCAAGGAGTAAAAACCGCGATCAAACAGCGTCAACGAGTGATCGGGAGTGGTTTCGATCAGTTGCTCCGCCAGTTTCATTTCGTTGCTGCGGTAGCCGTCAAACGCACTGCCAATCAGCAAATGGCTGGTCAACTCCATTTGGCAGACCATGCGCACCTGAGGAAAACCGGTGTCGCCATGCTGGTTGCTGGCAGAGTCATAGCGCGCCCGATTTTCCGGCGTGTCGGGCGTGCGCCAGACGACGCCATCGACGCCCAACAAACGCAGACCGGCCCAAGTCGGATGACCGGCCGCCTCATGCCAACTTTTCTGGGTCAGATCGAAGACTTGTCGTACAGCTTCGCTGCCTAATCTCTGGCGGGCCTGGACTACGGCGCTGGGGGCCACCAACGGGCGCTGGCCCGGCAGCATGATGTTCATGCGACTGACCACATCCCAGGCCGACATGCGCCGGAAGAACGCCATGGAGATCACGCACCAGAGCATCATTTCCAGCGGCAAACGGCGCTTGCGCAGCGTCGCCACACCGGCCTGTTCAAGCGCCTGCTCGACCAAAGAAGGATCGAGTAAGGAATCCAATCCCTCGATGGCGTTGGGGGTAGAGGCGATGTTGTGGGTCAGTTCCAGTGCCCGAGCGAGACGCATAAAAAAATCCGATGCCAGTACAGGCATCGGATTTTGATTTCTTGCGGCCAAAGGTCAAGCGAGAAGGCTTAACTGATCGGCATTA
>NZ_JBBWCB010000296.1:0-1324 GCF_039888995.1 Pseudomonas rossensis
GCATCAACCAGCGCATCTTCCAGAACCTCAGCGTGCCGAAAATCGTCGGCAGCGTCCTCGAAGAGCACGGCATCCAAGGCAACGCCTATGAATTCAAAGTCGGGGCGGTTTATCCCGAGCGCATCTACTGCGTTCAATATGATGAATCGGACCTGCAGTTCATCCAGCGCCTGTGCGAGGAAGAAGGTATCCACTACCACTTCCAGCACAGCGCCACCGCTCACAAGCTGGTGTTCGGCGATGACCAGACGGTGTTCCCGAAACTCGCACCCGTGGCCTATCAGCAAGACTCCGGCATGGTCGCCAACGACCCGGTGATCAAGCGCTTCGACCTGCGCCTGGAAACCCGCACCAGCCGCACCACCCGCCGCGATTACGACTTCGAAAAACCACGCCTGACCCTGGAAAGCGAAAACCGTGGCGACGCCCTGCCCGACCTCGAAGACTACGACTACCCAGGCCGTTTCATCGACCGCGAACGCGGCAAGCACCTGGCCAAACGCGCCCTCGAACGTCACCGCAGCGACTTCCAGCTCGCCGAAGGCAAAAGCGATCAGCCGTTGCTGGTCAGCGGCCACTTCCTGGCCCTGACCCAACACCCGAAAGCCAAATGGAACGACCTGTGGCTGCTCACCGAAATCCTCCACGAAGGCAAACAGCCGCAAGTGCTGGAAGAGTCGGTTACCAGTGACACGACCAAACTCAAAGACGATTTCCACCAGGGCTACCGCAACTGCTTCCAGGCCACCCCGTGGGACGTGCCAAACCGCCCGCCGCTGACGCAAAAGAAACCGCGCATCCTCGGCAGCCAAAGCGCCGTCGTCACCGGGCCAAAAGGTGAAGAGATCCACTGCGACCAATACGGTCGCGTCAAAGTGCAATTCCATTGGGACCGCGAAGGCCAGGCCGACGACAAGACCAGCTGCTGGCTGCGCGTCTCCTCCGCCTGGGCCGGCGCCCACTACGGCGGCATTGCCATCCCGCGCATCGGCATGGAAGTGCTGGTTTCGTTTTTGGAAGGCGACCCCGACCAACCGCTGATCAGCGGCTGCCTGTACCACAAGGAAAACGTCGTCCCGTACGCCCTGCCGGCGAACAAGACCCGCAGCACCTTCAAAACCCTGAGCTCCCCCGGTGGTGGCGGTTACAACGAACTACGCATCGAAGACAAAAAAGGCCAGGAACAAATCTTCCTGCACGCCCAACGCGACTGGGACGAAAACGTCGAGCACGACCAGAAAATCCGCGTCGGCAACGAACGCCACGACACCGTCGAGCAAAACAGCTACAGCGAATTCAAGGCCGAAGAACACCACACCGTCTA
>NZ_JBBWCB010000297.1:0-1312 GCF_039888995.1 Pseudomonas rossensis
TTCCAATTTTGGCCAGAAGCCGAAGACGGCTTCCTCGAATAGGCCTGATACATAGATGCAACGGGGCGGCGGTTTTTCAAAAGCGGGTAGACAGTGGGGGCGAGTCCATACATAGCAGCCGGACGCAGCCTGCGGCAGCTGCTACAGATCATTCGCAGTCAACGCAGCGCGTAATCCAGCACAATCCCGACAAAAATCGCCAACCCGGCCCAGTGGTTGTGCAAAAAAGCCTTGAAGCAACGCATCCGGTCTTTACCGCGGGTGTACCAGAACTCCCACGCAAAACAGCCCGCCGCCGCCAGCAATCCGAGGTGGAACCAGCCACCGAGCTCGAATTTCGACCCGGCCAGCAGCAGGCAACCCAGTGCCAGCCCTTGCAGGGTCAGGATGATCACCCGGTCCGCCTCGCCAAACAGAATCGCCGTGGATTTCACGCCGATCTTCAAGTCGTCGTCGCGGTCGGTCATGGCGTAGTAGGTGTCATAGCCGACGGTCCACAGCAGGTTCGCGATCCACAGCAACCACGCCGCCGCCGGGAGTTCACCGGTCTCGGCGGTGAACGCCATCGGCATGCCCCAGGAGAACGCCGCACCCAGCACCACTTGCGGGTAATAGGTGTGGCGCTTCATGAACGGGTAAGTGAAGGCCAGCGCCAAACCACCGAACGACAGCCAGACCGTCTTGGCATTGGTGCATAGCACCAGCAGGAAACTCACGCCCATCAGCAGCGCGAAGAACACCAGCGCTTCTTTGGAACTGATCTTGCCGCTCACCAGTGGCCGTTGTTCGGTGCGTTTCACGTGGCCATCGACCTTGCGGTCCGCCCAGTCGTTAATTACGCAGCCGCCGGCGCGGGTCAGTACCACGCCCAGGACGAAAATCACGATGTTGGCCAACGAGGGCGACCCTTTGCCGGCAATCCACAGTGCCCACAGCGTCGGCCACAGCAGCAGATAAATGCCGATCGGTTTGTCCATGCGCGTCAGCTGAATGAAATCCCAGGCCCGTGGATTCAAGCGATTCAGGGACTTGAGCAGGCTCTGGTACATCAGCAATTCTCCGGATGGGCGCGGGTAGCGTTCCACAAGGTCGGCAAGAAAATTTCGGCCACCAGCACGCTCAAGGCGCCGCGGTCGAAACGCGAACGGCGGCCCCACAGTTCAGGTGCCTGGGACTCCATCGGCAGCCACTCCTGAGGATAGTGACAAACCTCAATGACGCGCCGTTGAAATGCCTGATCGCAAAACAGCAATTCGCCCAGGGAGCGGCTGCCCAATTCGTCCATGTGCAGACCGTCGCCCTGCAACGCACT
>NZ_JBBWCB010000298.1:0-1302 GCF_039888995.1 Pseudomonas rossensis
GCGGCGCCATCACCGCACCGCTGATCCCGGCCGAACGCCTGGCCAAAGCCACGATCATCACCCGCGACGCTGCCGTCATCTGCGGCACAGCCTGGGTTGATGCAGTGTTTCGGCAGCTAGATCCACGTGTTGCGGTGCACTGGCAGGTGCGCGATGGCGAGCGGGTGAAACCCAATCAGGTGCTGTTCCACCTCGAAGGCCCGGCGCGCTCGCTACTGACGGGCGAACGCAGTGCACTGAACTTCCTGCAGTTGCTTTCTGGCGTGACCACGCGCGCGCAGTACCTGGCGGATTACGTTGCCGAGACTCAGGTGAAGTTGCTCGACACCCGTAAAACCTTGCCGGGGCTGCGTCTGGCGCAGAAGTACGCCGTGACCTGCGGCGGGTGCCATAACCACCGCATCGGCCTGTACGACGCCTTCCTGATCAAGGAAAACCATATTGCCGCCTGCGGTGGCATCCCGGAGGCCATCAAAGCCGCGCACAAGATTGCCCCGGGCAAACCGGTGGAGATCGAAGTGGAAAGCCTGGAGGAGCTGAAGGAAGCCCTGAAGGCCGGTGCCGACATCATCATGCTCGATGAGTTGAGTCTGGATGATATGCGCGAAGCCGTGCGCCTGAACGGCGGCAAGGTGAAACTGGAGGCCAGCGGCGGTATCAACGAAAGCACGCTGCTACCGATCGCCGAAACCGGGGTGGATTACATCTCGATTGGTGCGATGACCAAGGATGTGAAGGCTGTCGATCTGTCGATGCGTCTGAGCCTTTGATAACGCCTGTGTGAATGAAAAACGCCAGCCTCGTGAGGCTGGCGTTTTTATCAGACCACCAGATTATTCATCTCGCAGTACTCTTCCCACTCGACGCCCAACACCTCGGCAGCCTCCTTGTGCAGAACAAGGCGCGCAGCCTCGAACTCTTCAGGGGTTGAGGTGTACTTGAGCGTCAGCTCCCACGGCTGCAAGCCCTGAGCTTCTGCCTCATCCTCGAATGCCCACTGGATCTGGTCTTTCTGATCGTCGGCGGGCAAGTCCTTGATCTCTTCGGCTAGCTGGGGCGAATCCAGCAAGTACTTCTTCAGCGCTTCTGCGTGTCTGGCTTCTTGGGTCAATTCTTTAACGGTCATGGCGTTCTCTTTGATCTGGGGAATGGAAGATGGATCTGGATCATCAAGGATCTCTCTGACGCAAAAAACCGTTTGAAGCCCGGTTTGTCTGGCCTTCAGAACCATTCGGGATCGTCTGAAAACAACGTGTCGCTCGTGCCCGAGACAGGAGTCGAACCTGCGACCTTCGCGTTACG
>NZ_JBBWCB010000299.1:0-1280 GCF_039888995.1 Pseudomonas rossensis
TTGGCGAGGGTCGCGGTGCTACCGGCGGCGTACTGGGTACCGCCAACCGTGAAGTTGAGCACGCTGACGTCGCCGTCAACGCTGCTGGTGCCGGTGAGGACGCTGCCGGTCACCGGGGCGTCTTCGGAGGTGGTCACGGTTTCGCTGACGTCGGTGAAGCTGTCATCCACCGGGGTGACATTGATGTTCAGGGTCGAGGTGACGTCAGAACCGGAGCCGTCAGTGACGGTGTAGCTGACTGTCGGTACCGTGCCGTTGTAGTTGGCGGCCGGGGTGAAGGTGTAGGCGCCGTTGGCGGCGAGCACCAGGGTGCCGACATTGGCGATGGTCGCGGTGCTGCCGGCCTGGTACTGGGTACCGCCAACCGTGAAGTTGACCACGCTGACGTCGCCGTCAACGCTGCTGGTGCCGGTGAGGACGCTGCCGGTAACGGTGGTGTCTTCCGGGGTGGAGATGGTTTCGCTGATGTCGGTGAAGCTGTCGTCGACCGGGGTAACGCTGATGTTCAGGGTCGAGGTGACATTGCTGCCGGAACCGTCGGTGACGGTGTAGCTGACCGTCGGCACCGTGCCGTTGTAGTTGGTCGCCGGGGTAAAGGTGTACGCCCCGTTAGCTCCGATCACCAGGGTGCCAACGTTGGCGATAGTCGCGGTGCTGCCGGCCGCGTAAGTGGTCGCACCGATGGTGAAGTTAACCACGCTGACGTCGCCGTCGACGCTGCTGGTGCCGGTGAGGACGCTGCCGGTCATCGGAGCGTCTTCGGAAGTGGTCACGCTTTCGCTGACATCGGTGAAGCTGTCATCCACCGGGGTGACGTTGATGTTCAGAGTCGAAGTGACATTGCTGCCGGAACCGTCGGTGACGGTGTAGCTGACCGTTGGCACCGTGCCGTTGTAGTTGGCCGCCGGAGTGAAGGTGTAGGCGCCGTTCGTTCCGATCACCAGGGTACCGACGTTGGCGATAGTCGCGGTGTCACCGGCCTGGTACTGAGTACCGCCGACCGTGAAATTAACTACGCTGACCGGGCCGTCGACGCTGCTGGTGCCGGTGAGCACGCTGCCGTTGACCGGAGCGTCTTCAGAGGTGGTCACGGTTTCGCTGATGTCGGTGAAGCTGTCATCGACCGGGGTGACGCTGATGTTCAAGGTCGAAGTGACATTGCTGCCGGAACCGTCAGTCACGGTGTAGCTCACGCTAGGCACCGCGCCGTTGTAATTGGCGGCCGGGGTGAAGGTGTAAGCGCCATTGGCGGCAAGCACCAGGGTGCCGACATTGGCGAT
>NZ_JBBWCB010000300.1:0-1246 GCF_039888995.1 Pseudomonas rossensis
GATAAGTGTAGTGACCTGCATTCATACACGCACCGACCTGCAATCAGCACATTTTTCGACCGGAATTAATTGCGTCTATCCGGCCCTGCGAACCGGGATTAATGGCGAATGAACCTGCATTTATCCGCTTCGATCTGCATTCCATTTGCGCAGGCTCAGTGGAAGATGCCAGGCCTACCGAGATTAGGACATTGTTGTTCGGCAACCTGCCTGACCCGGCGAGGGGCAGCCGAGCTGCGCGATAAAAGGCTGGCCGCCGGATTGCCTATCTAAGTCTTTTTAGTCGCAATTAATGCCAGTCCGCTAGGCTGGACGCAATGAATACGGGTCGAAAACCTGATTGCAGGTCGGGAAGTTTTCGAATGCAGGTCGTTACACTCATCGCCCAGAAGGCCCCCGCAGCACCACATTGAAGGCGTGGTTAATGGCCGCGCGCGCGCCTGGATCAAGTCCGTGTTGCGTAATGGCCGTATTGACCGCCGCCTCCAACGCTTCTGGGCGCACTTCGCCCGCAGCAGGCGCCAGCGTTGACCAGCTCAGACCCTGCTGCTCAAGGTGACACAGAAATCGTGAAATCCGATTGCGCTGATTCCGGGGAAGGGTTGTGGGCAGTTGCGCCATCACTGCTTGGTGTTCGGGCCACACAGGTATCAGGCGGACTACACCGGAAGGCGCCAGCAGAACCAAGTTGAAGGCGTGGTTAATGGCCGCGCGCGTGTTTGTCTGAAGTCCGTGTTGCGTAATGGCCGTATTGACCACCGCCTCCAACGCTGCTGGGCGCACTTCGCCCGCAGCAGGCGCCAGCGTTGACCAGTTCAGACCCTGCTGCTCGAGGTGACACAGAAATCGTGAAATCTTATTGCGCTGTTGCCGGGAAAGGGTTGTGGGCAGTTGCGCCATCACTGCTTGGTGTTCGGGCGACACAGGTCTCAGGCGGACTACACCGGAAGGCCCTTGCAGAAACACGTTGAAGACGTGGTTAATGGCCGCGCGCGCGCCTGGATGAAGTCCGTGTTGCGTAATGGCCGTGTTGACCGCCGCCTCCAACGCTGCTGGACGCACTTCGCCCGCAGCAGGCGCCAGCGCTGACCAGCTCAGACTTTGCTGCTCGAGGTGACGCAGAAATAGTGAAATCTTATTGCGCTGATCCCGGGAAAGGGTTGTGGGCAGTTGCGCCATCACTGCTTGGTGTTCGGCCAGTAATGGTGTGGTTCGCCGCGTGGGGACGGGGGATTGTCTTATAGCG
>NZ_JBBWCB010000004.1:0-127392 GCF_039888995.1 Pseudomonas rossensis
CTTCAACGTTATAAAAAATGCCCCGCAGCTTTCACTGAGGGGCATTTTTTATAACGTTGAAGCGGTCAGGCGTGGGGAGTGATTAAACGCCCGAAGCCTTGGCTGCTGCTACGTCTTTGATGGACAGCTTGATACGGCCGCGGTTGTCCACGTCCAGTACCAGTACTTCCACTTCCTGGCCTTCTTTCAGGATGTCGGTCACTTTCTCAACGCGAGCGTCGCTCAGCATCGAGATGTGAACCAGACCGTCCTTGCCAGGCAGGATGTTGACGAATGCGCCGAAGTCGACGATACGCTCAACCTTACCGACGTAGATCTTGCCGATTTCAGCTTCAGCGGTGATGCCCAGAACGCGCTGACGGGCAGCTTCAGCCGCTTCCTTGGTTTCGCCGAAGATCTTGATCGAGCCGTCGTCTTCGATGTCGATCGAAGCCTTGGTCTCTTCACAGATCGCACGAATGGTCGCGCCGCCTTTACCGATAACATCACGGATTTTGTCGGTGTCGATTTTCATCGCGATCATGGTCGGAGCGTTTTCCGACAGTTCGGTGCGGGACTGACCAATGATCTGGTTCATCTGACCGAGGATGTTCAGGCGCGCTTCCAGGGCTTGGCCCAGAGCGATCTCCATGATTTCTTCGGTGATGCCTTTGATCTTGATGTCCATCTGCAGCGCGGTCACACCTTTGGCGGTACCGGCTACTTTGAAGTCCATGTCGCCGAGGTGGTCTTCGTCACCCAGGATGTCGGTCAGGATGGCGAACTTCTCGCCTTCTTTAACCAGGCCCATGGCGATACCGGCAACTGGTGCCTTCATCGGAACGCCAGCATCCATCAGAGCCAGGGACGCGCCGCAGACCGAAGCCATGGAGCTCGAACCGTTGGACTCGGTGATTTCCGACACAACACGGATGGTGTACGGGAACACGTCGGCAGCAGGCAGCATGGCTGCAATCGAACGACGGGCCAGACGGCCGTGACCGATTTCGCGACGACCAGCGCCACCCATGCGACCACACTCACCTACCGAGAACGGAGGGAAGTTGTAGTGCAGCATGAACGGGTCTTTTTTCTCGCCTTCCAGGGTGTCCAGCAGTTGTGCGTCACGGGCGGTGCCCAGTGTTGCAACAACCAGAGCCTGGGTTTCGCCACGGGTGAACAATGCCGAACCGTGGGTCTTTGGCAGAACACCGACTTCGATGTTCAAAGGACGTACGGTCTTGGTGTCACGGCCGTCGATACGTGGCTTGCCGTTAACGATGTTTTCGCGAACGGTGCGGTATTCGATTTCGCCGAAAGCAGCTTTGACTTCACTGGAGGAAGGCTGACCTTCTTCACCGGACAGCTTGGCAACCACCTGGTCTTTCAGTTCGCCCAGACGAGCGTAACGGTCGGCCTTGATGGTGATGGTGTAAGCCTGGGAGATCGCGTCGCCGAACTCGGCACGGATAGCGCCCAGCAGAGCGGTCGCTTCTGGTTGTGGAGCCCAGACCCAGGTTGGCTTGGCAGCTTCGGCAGCCAGTTCTTTAACAGCGTTGATCACAACCTGGAACTCGTCGTGAGCAAACAGTACCGCGCCCAGCATCTGGTCTTCGGTCAGCTCTTTGGCTTCCGATTCAACCATCAACACGGCTTCCGAAGTACCGGCAACGACCATGTCCAGGCTCGAAGCTTTCTGTTGTTCGTAAGTCGGGTTCAGCAGGTAGCCGGTGCTTTCGTGGAACGCAACACGGGCAGCGCCGATCGGGCCATCGAAAGGAATGCCGGAAATGGCCAGCGCAGCCGAGGTACCGATCATCGCAGCGATGTCCGGATCGGTCTTCTTGCTGGTGGAAACGACGGTGCAGACAACCTGCACTTCGTTCATGAAGCCTTCTGGGAACAGCGGACGGATCGGACGGTCGATCAGTCGGGAAGTCAGGGTTTCTTTCTCGGAAGGACGGCCTTCACGCTTGAAGAAACCGCCAGGGATCTTACCGGCAGCGTAAGTTTTTTCCTGGTAGTGAACAGACAGAGGGAAGAAGCCCTTGCCTGGATCAGCTTGCTTGGCGCCGACCACAGTCACCAATACGCTGACGTCGTCGTCAACGGTGACCAATACTGCGCCGGAGGCCTGACGGGCGATACGGCCAGTCTCGAGGGTAACGGTCGACTGACCGAACTGGAATTTTTTGATTACCGGGTTCACGGTGTCCTACCTTCTTTTGTGGCTCTTGGGGAACTTGTCTTCTTGCGAAATTCTTGGGCAACGCCGGGAATCGGCCCGACTGTCATTGTCCAGGTAAAGCAGGTATCCAGATAAAACTTGAGGCTGGGAGCCTGCCATGCGCCAGCGGGAAACCCACTGACGTACGACAGACAACCAACCTCTAGCGCAATCGCTTATTAGCGACGCAGACCCAGGCGACCGATCAGAGCCTGGTAACGACCCAGATCCTTGCCTTTCAGGTAGTCCAGCAGCTTACGACGCTGGTTTACCATGCGGATCAGACCACGACGGGAGTGGTGATCTTTACCGTTGGCCTTGAAGTGACCTTGCAGCTTGTTGATGTTGTGGGTCAGCAGTGCAACTTGCACTTCTGGCGAACCAGTGTCACCAACAGCTTGCTGGTAGTCAGCTACGATTTGAGCTTTTTCTTGAACGTCGAGAGCCATGAGGCAATCCTTTTATCAGGAAACTGTTTCAAAGAAACAGCTTCAACAGGCCAGGGACAAATCCCTGTATCTAAAAATGAGTAGTGACCGTGCCTGTTAACAGCCACCCTCGTTCGGTCATTCTGACCGAATCAGTCGACGTGGCGCGATGCGCCCGTCTTCGCTCACTTCACCGATACCGATGAAGCGACCATTGTGATCCTGTACCCGTACCATGCCGAACTTCGGTGCATCCGGGGCTCGTACCGGTTGGCCGTTAAGCCAGTAGAACGAGCTGTGCTCCGAGAACTGCAACAGTGGCCAATCCAGCAGGCCGCTGTCCGATGGCATCAAAAAGCGGTCGACCGCTTCGTTGCCGCCTTCGGCATGTACCGCTTCCAACTCTTCAAGCGTGACCGTCTGGGCCAGCGTGAAAGGCCCGGCCTGGGTACGTCGCAGTTCAGCAACGTAAGCGCCACAACCGAGTTGCTCACCGATATCTTCCACCAGGGTGCGGATATAGGTACCTTTGGTGCAATCCACCGCAAGCCGCGCAGTATCACCTTCAAAGGCCAGCAATTCCAAGCGCGCAATAGTAACAGAACGCGGTTCGCGCTCCACTACTTCACCTGCTCGGGCCAGCTTGTACAACGGCTGGCCATCACGTTTGAGCGCCGAGTACATGGGCGGTATCTGACTGATTTGCCCACGAAATTTCGGCAGTACTGCTTCGACATCGGCGCGACCAACGGTCACCGGGCGCTCCTGCAAAACCTCACCTTCGGCATCGGCCGTGGTGGTGGTCTTGCCCAGTTGCGCCAGGGTTTCATAAGCCTTATCGGAATCGAGCAGGTATTGCGAAAACTTGGTGGCCTCACCGAAGCACAACGGCAACACGCCGGTGGCCAGCGGATCGAGACTGCCGGTGTGCCCGGCTTTCTCGGCGTTCAGCAGCCAGCGGACCTTCTGCAACGCGGCGTTGGAGGTGAACCCCAGCGGCTTGTCGAGCAGGATGATGCCGCTGACGTTACGACGGATACGTTTGACCTGAGCCACCGATTACTCCTTGGTGTCTTCGGCTTCTGCCGCAACCGGATGCTGATTGTCTTCAGCTACCGCACGTTCGATCAATGCCGACAGATGAGCACCACGCACGACGCTTTCGTCATAGTGGAAGTGCAACTGTGGAACGCTGCGCAACTTCATTTCGCGAGCCAACTGCATGCGCAGGAAACCGGCGGCGGAGTTGAGCACCTTGATGCTTTGCGCGATGTCTTCGGCGTTGTCCTGACCCATCACGGTGATGAAGATCTTGGCGTGACCGACGTCACGGCTGACTTCAACAGCGGTAATGGTGACCAGGCCGACGCGCGGGTCTTTGACTTCACGACGGATCAGCTGTGCCAGCTCACGCTGCATCTGATCGCCGATACGTTGGGTACGGCTGTATTCTTTTGCCATGTCTTGTTACCTGTTACTGCCACACGGTGAAACCCGTGGGGTCTGAAAGCGGCAAACGCCCGGCCTGACAAAAGCCAGACCGGGCGTTGCGTTTAGAGTCCTGACGCCGTGCCGCGCACTTGCATGCGGCGGCTCGCCGTGGCCCTTGAAGTGCGCGAGTTAGAGGCTGCGAGCAACCTGAACCTTCTCGTAGACTTCGATCTTGTCGCCAGCTTTGACGTCGTTGTAGCTCTTGACGCCAATACCGCATTCCATGCCGGCACGTACTTCGGAAGCGTCATCCTTGAAGCGGCGCAGGGATTCCAGCTCGCCTTCGAAGATAACGATGTCTTCACGCAGTACACGGATTGGACGGTTACGGTGAACAACACCTTCGATAACCATGCAACCGGCGATCGCGCCAAACTTCGGCGAACGGAACACGTCGCGGACTTCAGCGGTACCCAGGATGTTCTCGCGAACATCGCTGCCCAGCATACCGGTCAGAGCTTTCTTGACGTCTTCGATGATGTCGTAGATCACGTTGTAGTAACGCATATCCAGACCTTCCTGCTCGACGATCTTGCGAGCGCCAGCATCGGCACGCACGTTGAAGCCGAACAGTACAGCGTTGGAGGCCAGTGCCAGGTTAGCGTCGGACTCGGTGATACCACCGACACCGCCACCGACAACACGCACTTGCACTTCGTCGTTACCCAGGCCGTTCAAGGCGCCGTTCAACGCTTCCAGCGATCCACGGACGTCAGATTTGAGGACGATGTTAAGCGTCTTCTTCTCTTCCTGGCCCATGTTCTCGAAGATGTTTTCCAGCTTGCCAGCGTGAGCACGGGCCAGTTTGATTTCGCGGAACTTGCCTTGACGGAACAGAGCCACTTCACGGGCTTTCTTCTCGTCGGACAGCACGCTCATCTCGTCGCCAGCGTCCGGGGTACCGTCCAGGCCGAGAATCTCGACGGGGATGGAAGGACCGGCTTCCTTGATTGGCTTGCCGTTCTCGTCGAGCATGGCGCGAACGCGGCCATAGTTCGAACCGACCAGCACCATGTCGCCTTGGCGCAGGGTACCGTCTTGAACCAGAACGGTAGCAACCGGGCCACGACCTTTGTCGAGACGCGATTCAACCACGACACCACGGCCAGGAGCCGAAGGAGTCGCTTTCAGTTCCAGAACTTCAGCTTGCAGCAGAACAGCTTCGAGCAACTCGTCCACGCCAGTACCGACTTTCGCCGAAACCGATACGAACGGGGTGTCGCCGCCCCACTCTTCCGAAGTCACGCCATGAACCGACAGTTCGCTACGGATGCGATCGAGATCAGCGCCCGGCTTGTCGATCTTGTTCACTGCAACCACCAGTGGAACACCGGCAGCCTTGGCATGCTGGACAGCTTCAATGGTCTGCGGCATGACGCCGTCGTCCGCTGCAACTACCAGGATCACGATGTCGGTCGCCTTGGCGCCACGAGCACGCATTGCGGTAAACGCAGCGTGACCCGGGGTGTCGAGGAAAGTGACCATACCGCGATCAGTTTCAACGTGGTACGCACCGATGTGCTGGGTGATGCCGCCGGCTTCGCCTGCAGCTACCTTGGCACGACGGATGTAGTCGAGCAGCGAGGTCTTACCGTGGTCAACGTGGCCCATTACGGTCACGACCGGCGCACGAGAGAACGACTCGCCTTCAAACTTCAGGGACTCGGCCAGGGAATCTTCCAGGGCGGTGTCGCTGACCAGGGTCACTTTGTGGCCCAGCTCTTCAGCTACCAGTTGAGCAGTTTCCTGATCGAGTACCTGGTTGATGGTCGCTGGAGTACCCAGTTTGAACATGAACTTGATGATTTCAGCAGCCTTGACCGACATCTGCTGAGCGAGATCGCCAACAGAGATGGTCTCGCCGATCTTCACTTCACGCACGACAGGGCCGGTTGGGCTCTGGAAACCGTGAGCGTTGCGTTTCTTCAGCTTGGCCTTGCCCCGACCACCGCGACGGAAGCTATCGCTTTCTTCGTCGGTAGTACGTGGGGCAACGCGTGGCGCAGGCGCTTTTTCCTTGACCGAAGCACGATTCGGAGCGTTTTTGCGCTCACCATCGCCACTGCCACGACGATTGTTATCGTCGGCGCGTGGTTTGTCCGGACGGCGCTGTTCGTTCTGCTTGTTGCGAACATCGGCAGACGGCGCTGGTGCAGCAGCCACAACCGGCGCGCTTTCACGTACTGGCTCGGCAACTGCAGCAGGTGCTGCAACGGCGTCGTTAGTAGCGGATTGCGCAGCAGCAGGCTGGCGACGCGCTTCTTCTTCGGCGCGACGCTTGGCTTCTTCTTCAGCCTTCTGACGTGCAGCATTTTCTACTGCGCGACGGTCTTCCAGTTCGCGTTTACGCTCGGCTTCGATTTCTTCCGGGCTGCGCTGTACGAAAACTTTCTTTTTACGGACTTCAACGCTGATGCTTTTGCTGCCAGCAACACGCAGGGTGCTGGTGGTTTTACGCTGCAGTGTGATCTTGCGTGGTTCTTCCACTTTCGCCTTGTGGCTGCTTTTCAAGTGAGTCAGCAAAGATTGCTTCTCACTGTCAGTCACATGTTCTTCGGCGGCGGTGTGCGGCAGACCTGCCTCACGCATCTGCTGCAACAGGCGCTCTACCGGTGTTTTGACCTCATCGGCCAGTTGTTTCACCGTGACTTGCGTCATGCACTTCTCTCCTCAGGCCGCGCCTAATTACTCGAACCAGTGGGCTCGGGCGGCCATGATCAACTTGCCGGCACGATCATCGTCAATGCCGTCGATGTCGAGCAGGTCGTCAATAGACTGCTCGGCCAGGTCTTCGCGGGTAATTACGCCGCGCACCGCCAGTTCCATCGCCAAATCCTTGTCCATACCCTCAAGCGAGAGCAGGTCTTCGGCCGGATGGGCGTCTGCCAGCTTTTCCTCAGTAGCGATGGCTTTGGTCAACAAACGATCCTTGGCGCGAGCGCGAAGCTCGTTGACGGTTTCTTCGTCAAAGCCGTCGATGTTGAGCATTTCTTCCAACGGTACGTAGGCAATCTCTTCCAGGCTGGTAAAGCCTTCATCTACCAGCACCTGTGCCAGATCTTCGTCGACTTCCAGCTCGTCGATGAAGTTGCGCAGGATGTCGCCGGTTTCTGCTTGCTGCTTAGCCTGGATGTCCGATTCGGTCATCACGTTCAGGGTCCAGCCAGTCAACTGGCTAGCCAGACGCACGTTCTGACCACCCCGACCAATGGCCTGAGCCAGATTGTCTGCGCCAACGGCGATGTCCATTGCATGGGCATCTTCGTCAACGATAATTGCCGCCACTTCAGCCGGCGACATTGCATTGATCACAAACTGAGCCGGGTTGTCGTCCCACAGGACGATGTCCACACGCTCACCGCCCAACTCACCCGACACTGCCTGGACGCGCGAACCGCGCATACCGATGCAAGCGCCTTGCGGGTCGATGCGTTTGTCCTTGGAGCGGACCGCGATCTTGGCGCGCGAACCCGGATCACGGGACGCAGCCATTACTTCGATCAGGCCTTCAGCGATTTCCGGCACTTCGATGCGGAACAACTCGATCAGCATTTCCGGCGCAGTACGCGACAGGATCAGCTGCGGGCCGCGGTTCTCGGTGCGGATTTCCTTGAGCAGCGCACGCAGTCGCACGCCAACCCGGAAGGTTTCGCGAGAAATGATGTCTTCACGAGCCAGCAACGCTTCAGCGTTGTTGCCCAGGTCGACGATCACGTTGTCGCGGGTCACTTTCTTCACGGTGCCGGAGATGATTTCTCCCAGGCGCTCGCGATAGGCATCAACGACTTGAGCGCGCTCGGCTTCGCGAACTTTCTGCACGATGACTTGCTTGGCAGTCTGTGCAGCGATGCGGCCGAACTCAATGGACTCGATCTTTTCTTCGACTACATCACCAACCTGAGCACCAGGATGCGTTTCTGCAACCTTGCTCGGCCAGGTTTCGATGGCCGGATCGTCCAGGTCTGCTTCTTCGACGACAGTCCAGCGACGGAATGTCTCGTAAGCACCGGTGTGGCGATTGATTTCCACACGCAGATCGACTTCGTCCTCGAAACGTTTTTTGGTAGCAGTGGCCAGAGCCAGCTCCAGCGCTTCAAAAATTACGTTTGCCGGTACGCCCTTTTCATTGGATACCGACTCAACAACCAGCAGTACTTCTTTGCTCATCGTACGCCTCGCCTTTCGCAAGCCATTGGATCCGCGGGATCCGCGTCTCAGTCAAAACTGGGAATAATGTTGGCCTTGTCGATCATATCGATCGGCAACAGGAACTCATGGTCTTCTACCTGCACCACGACGTCCTGCTCTTCTACACCGCGCAGAAGGCCCTGAAAGTTGCGTCGGCCTTCAAAAGGCGAGCGCAGCTTGATCTTCACTTGTTCACCGGCAAATTTTGCAAACTGCTCAATAGTGAACAGCGGGCGTTCCATGCCAGGCGAGGAAACTTCAAGGGTGTATTCAACGGCGATTGGATCTTCAACATCCAGAACACCGCTGATCTGACGGCTGACAATGGCACAATCGTCCACCAGCACGCCGCCCTCTTTATCGATATAAACGCGCAACATTGAGTGGCGACCTTGAGCCGAAAACTCAATACCCCAGCATTCATAGCCTAGGGCCACGACCACCGGGGCCAGCAAGGCCTGCAACTCTTCTAGCTTGCTCGACACCTGAACCCCCTCGTGCATGTATGTGCATGCTGTGCAAAATAAAAAAATGGGCGAAACGCCCATCCTTGAAACGCCGTCGAACAGCGGCGTTGAAAGTATCCAGCTAACAAAAAGCCCCTTAAAAGGGGCTCCTTAAACTGGTTGCGGGGGCCGGATTTGAACCGACGACCTTCGGGTTATGAGCCCGACGAGCTACCAGACTGCTCCACCCCGCGACAAAGCTGGGGCGGAAGTATACGACCGATCCCTGACAGGGTCAATGTAACCTTCCACCTACAAGAAAGCCCGCAACAGCGGGCTTTCCTGATAATTGGTACCGAGAAGGGGACTCGAACCCCTACACCCTATGGGCACAACCACCTCAAGGTTGCGTGTCTACCAATTCCACCACCTCGGCAATACTACGTTTGAAACCCTTCTTACTTTTGCTCTTGAGCTGGAGGTACGTCAGTCGCTGGAGTAGCCGACTTTTGCTCTTGAAGCACCGGTACATCATCAGAAGCCGGTTGTTGCTTTGGAACTTCCAACACTGCCGGGTTTGGCAAACCTACTTGAGTCAGCTGATGAGCTTTCTCTTTAGCAAAGTAACCTAACCCTAAGCTGGTTATGAAGAAACCGGCGGCAAGTATAGCAGTAAACTTACTAAGAAAGGTAGAGGAACCTTGGCTTCCGAACACAGTATTTGAAGCACCTGCTCCGAAAGACGCACCAGCATCCGCACCTTTACCCTGCTGCAGCAATACCAGAGCAACTACGCCCAATGCACCCAGCAGATGAAAAACGACTACGACTGTTTCCAGCATTTTTTCAGTTTCCCGCGGCGCGACAAATCGCACCGAACTCATCTGCATTCAGGGACGCTCCACCAATGAGCCCCCCATCGATATCCGGCATGCCGAACAGTTCGACCGCATTGGCCGCCTTCACGCTGCCGCCGTATAGAAGCCGCACACCTTGTGCGACCTCAGAATTCTCTGCCGCCAACTGAGCGCGAATGGCTGCATGCACATCCTGCGCCTGTTGCGGCGAAGCAGTCAGCCCGGTACCAATAGCCCAGACCGGCTCGTAAGCGATTACTGCCTTTGCAAAAGCACCAACACCGAGCTCCTCTATAATACTGCCTAGCTGACGCCCGACAACCTCAAGAGTTTTTCCAGCTTCGCGCTCTTCAAGGGTTTCCCCTACGCACAACACCGGAATCAAGCCACATGCCTGTGCAGCCGCGAACTTGCGAATCAGCATTCCGTCCTGCTCACCCATTATCTGGCGGCGCTCGGAGTGCCCGACAAGCACAAAAGAACAGCCTGCATCCACCAACTGACTCGGCGCAACTTCACCGGTCAACGCACCTTGCATGGATTCCACCGCAGAGTTCTGCGCGCCGACCGAAATCGACTTTTCCTTCAAGCCATCAATCACTTGATTGATATGCAAGCAAGACGGGAATACCGCTACATCAACATCGCTCGGCAAGGCCAGATGACGAAGGCCATTGATCAGCTCAGCGACGCTGGCGCGGGTACCGTGCATCTTCCAGTTACCAGCTACCATAGGGCGACGCATGCTGTACCTCGTCGGTCAAAGTGGGCGCAGATGTTACCCAACACAATCATGGCTGGCAAGCCGAAATCAGGCAGAAACTTCAGTAACCAGTTTTGCCAGCTCTTCGGCGCAGCCGCGAACCTGTGTTTCGTCCTCGCCTTCGACCATGACCCGCACCAGCGGCTCCGTCCCGGACTTGCGCAACAGCACGCGCCCACGACCAGCCATAGCCTTGGTAACGCGCTCGCTTGCCTCCTTGACGGATGGATGATCAAGAGGGCTCGCACCACCGCCGAATCGTACATTGATCAACACCTGAGGGCACTTGCGCAGCGCCTGACGCGATTGCGCCAGCCCCTCGGAGCGGGTCTTCAACGCCATCAATACCTGCAATGCGGCAATGATCGCGTCACCGGTGGTGGTGTGGTTGAAGCAGACAATGTGCCCCGAATTTTCACCACCCACCAGCCAATCGCGCTCCAGCAACTCGGAGATTACGTACCGGTCGCCAACATTGGCCCGCACAAAAGGAATTGCCAGATCCGCCAGGGCCAATTCCAACCCCAGGTTACTCATCAGCGTACCGACCACCCCCCCCTGCAACTTACCCTGCTCATGCAGGTCGCGAGCAATGATGAACAGCAACTCATCACCGTCGACGACAGCACCGGTATGATCAACCATCTGAACCCGGTCACCATCACCGTCAAAGGCGATACCCAAATCAGCATGCTCGGCCAATACAGCGGCTTGCAGTGGCTCCATATGGGTCGAACCGCAATTTTCATTGATGTTCAGGCCGTTAGGATGAGCAGAAAGCACAACGACATCGGCCCCCAGCTCACGGAATACACTAGGCGCCACCTTGTAGGTCGCGCCGTGGGCGCAGTCGATCACGATCTTCAGGCCCGCGAAGCTGGTGCCCGTCGGGACGCTGCTTTTGCAGAATTCGATATAGCGGCCTGAAGCATCGTTGATGCGCGATACCTTGCCGATCTTGCTCGACTCAACCACCGTCATCGGGGTGTCGAGCAACTCTTCGATCATATGCTCGACTTCATCAGGAAGCTTGGTGCCCTTCCCGGAGAAAAACTTGATGCCATTGTCATCGTGAGGGTTGTGCGAGGCACTGATCACGATGCCCGCTTCGGCCTGGAAGGTACGCGTCAGGTAGGCGATGGCCGGTGTCGGCATCGGGCCCAGGAGCATGACATCGGCACCTGCCGAAGTAAGTCCGGCCTCGAGCGCAGATTCGAACATATAGCCGGAGATCCGAGTGTCTTTGCCCACCAATACCTTGCAAGCGCCCATTTTGCGGAACGCCATACCAGCAGCCCAGCCGAGCTTGAGCATGAAGTCAGGAGTAATCGGATATTCGCCGACCCGACCACGAATGCCGTCGGTGCCAAAGTATTTTTTAGTCATAAGTGCTCCATCATTCTTATTCGGCTGATTCCACTGCGGCGATCATCCGCACTACATCGACGGTTTCGGCCACATCATGGACGCGCAATATACGCGCCCCCTTGACCGAAGCCAGCGCTGCAAGCGCCAGTCCACCATACAGACGCTCGCCAACTGGACGATTCAATGCCTGACCTATCATGCTCTTTCGCGAGACCCCGACCAACAGGGGCCGCCCCAAGGCATGCAGGGCCTCCATATGCTTGAACAAGCTTAGATTGTGCTGCAAGGTTTTTGCAAAGCCAAAGCCCGGATCAAGGATGATCCGTTCCGCTGTAATTCCTACCGACGCACACTGAGCCATGCGCTCGGCGAGAAACTCGCCCACCTCTTTCGTGACGTCCTGATACTGCGGATTGTCCTGCATGTCGCCCGGTTCACCGAGCATATGCATCAGACAGATCGGCAGGCCAGTGGCCGCAGCCGCATCCAGAGCGCCATCGCGCCGCAGAGAGCGCACGTCATTGATCAACCCCGCGCCAAGTCGTGCGGCTTCGCGCATGACAGCTGGGGTGGATGTGTCGACCGAGATAATTACATCCAGCTCGCGGTATATTCGCTCGACGATCGGAGCTACGCGTTCAAGCTCTTCCAGCGGTGAAACAACCCTGGCACCCGGCCGGGTCGATTCGCCACCGACATCAATCAACGTCGCGCCGGCCGCCACCATGGCCTCAGCGTGGCGCAAGGCCGCATCGAGCTGGCTATATTGGCCGCCATCAGAGAAGGAATCGGGAGTGACATTGAGAATACCCATGACCTGCGTCAGGGCCAAATCAAGAACCCGATTGCCGCAAGGCAACCGGGTCGAAGACTGAACAGAAGTCATTTCAAACCTTAAACGTCAGCAGCCGGACCGCCGATCGGTGTTTCCGGGCGCGGATCCTGCGCCACCGGAGGAGTTCCGGAGGTACCGGTGCCGCCTGACCAGTCGCGAGGTTCACGAGGCGTACGACCCGCCATGATGTCGTCGATCTGATCAGCGTCGATCGTTTCGTACTTCATCAAGGCATCAGCCATGGCGTCGAGCTTGTCACGGTTATCGGTGAGGATCTGCTTGGCCGTGCCGTAGCACTGATCGATGATGCTGCGCACTTCGGAGTCGATCAACTTGGCTGTCTCACCGGAGAAACTTGCACCCTGACCGCCACCGCCGCGGCCGAGGAACACTTCGCCCTCTTCTTCTGCGTACATCAACGGGCCGAGTTTTTCCGACAAGCCCCACTTGGTTACCATGTTCCGTGCAATCTGGCTGGCACGCATGATGTCGTTTGACGCACCGGTGGTGACGCCGTCGAAGCCCAAGGTCATTTCTTCAGCAATACGGCCGCCGTACAACGAACAGATCTGACTGATCAATGCACGCTTGGACAGGCTGTAGCGATCTTCTTCCGGCAGAAACATGGTCACACCCAGCGCACGACCACGCGGTATGATCGACACCTTGTAGACCGGATCATGCTCAGGCACGACGCGCCCAACAATAGCGTGACCTGCCTCGTGGTAAGCGGTGTTCTGCTTCTCTTTTTCGGACATGACCATGGATTTGCGCTCGGCGCCCATCATGATCTTGTCTTTGGCCAATTCGAACTCTTTCATTTCGACGATGCGCTTGCCAGCACGGGCCGCGAACAACGACGCTTCGTTCACCAGGTTAGCCAGGTCGGCACCGGAGAAACCAGGGGTACCACGAGCGATCACAGCCGGAGCGACGTCGTCACCCATTGGCACTTTTCGCATGTGAACCTTGAGAATCTGCTCGCGACCACGGATATCCGGCAGACCGACGACAACTTGACGGTCGAAACGGCCCGGACGCAGCAACGCAGGGTCCAGTACGTCCGGACGGTTGGTTGCAGCAATGACGATAATGCCGTCATTCATTTCAAAGCCGTCCATCTCTACCAGCAACTGGTTGAGAGTCTGCTCGCGCTCGTCGTGACCGCCACCCATGCCGGCGCCACGGTGGCGACCGACGGCGTCGATTTCATCGATGAAGATGATGCATGGCGCGTGTTTTTTGGCCTGTTCAAACATGTCGCGAACACGGCTGGCACCGACACCGACGAACATTTCGACGAAGTCGGAACCGGAAATGGTGAAGAACGGCACTTTGGCTTCGCCGGCAATCGCCTTGGCCAGCAAGGTTTTACCGGTACCAGGAGGACCCACCATCAGCACGCCGCGAGGAATGCGACCGCCCAGACGCTGGAATTTGCCCGGATCACGCAGGAACTCGACCAACTCACCGACTTCTTCCTTGGCTTCGTCACAACCGGCAACGTCACCCAAGGTGGTTTTCACCTGATCCTCGGAGAGCAGGCGCGCCTTGCTCTTGCCGAAGCTCATTGGCCCGCCCTTACCACCGGCGCCGCCCTGCATCTGCCGCATGAAGAACATGAACACGGCGATGATCACCAGGATCGGGAAGCTTGCGACCAGGAGTTGAGTCCAGATGCTTTGCTGCTCAGGCTGCTTGCCTTCGACTACGACGTGGTTGTCCACGAGGTCGCCGATCAGACCGTTGTCCTGAATTGCCGGACGAATGGTCTTGAAGCTGTCGCCATCGTTGCGCTTGCCGGTAATCACGTAGCCGTCAACCGCTACGCGCTCGACCTTTCCATCCTTGACCTGCTGGATGAAGTCGGAATAGTTGAGGGTCTGCGGCTCGTTAGGGCTGGAGAAGTTGTTCATCACTGTCACCAGGACAGCCGCGATGATCAACCACAGGATCAGATTCTTTGCCATATCGTTCAATTAACTACCCTCTGAAGCAAGCTCCGCTAATGGCGCGCGCTTCGCATGATATTCACCGGCCTAACTTACTACATTACAGACGGCTCTGGCAGGCGCCGTCTGTAACCCTTTGTGAAACACTTTCTACACAATATTCGCTAATGCTCACGGGGCGAAATACGAAAAACCTATCGACCCGCAAAAAAACCTCGATTTACTCACTACGGCCGCGGTAGCCCCAAGCCAGCATGTATTGCTCGCGGGAACTGCCACGGGAAGAGTCCGGCTTGATCATCTGGACCTTGTCGAATTTCTGACGAGCGTCCTTCACGTAAGCATCAAACCCTTCGCCCTGAAACACCTTGATCACGAAATTACCACCCGGCTTGAGTATCCGAGCCGCCAGATCAAGAGCCAGCTCACATAGAAACATGGCTTTTGGCATGTCCACCTCAGGCGTACCACTCATATTGGGGGCCATATCGGAAATCACAAGGTCCACCTGCGAATTACCCACGGCTTCAAGGATCTGAGCGAGCACTTCGTCCTGGGTGAAGTCACCCTGGATGAAAGTCACGTCCGGAATGCTGTCCATTTCCAGGATGTCCGAGGCGATCAGACGCCCCTGACCACCGATCAGCCGACTAGTGACCTGCGACCAGCCGCCGGGCGCCGCACCCAGGTCGACAACGCTCATACCCGGACGGATCAGCTTGTATTTCTCCTGGACCTCCAGAAGCTTGTAACTCGCACGCGAGCGGTAACCATCCTTCTGCGCCTGCTTCACATATGGATCATTGACATGTCTTTTCAGCCAACCAAGGCTTGTCTTGGAACGCGCCATTGGGCACCTCGATGATAAGGGTCGTGATTAATTGGGCGGATCCACGAACCCTCGGGTAAAATGGCCGCCATTTTACAGAATCCAGACTAAAGGGTCAGATTATGCCGCTCACTCAAGAGCAGAAGAAACAGTACAAATCCATTGGCCACCATCTGAAACCAGTTTTGACTGTGGCTGACAACGGTTTGACTGAAGGTGTGTTAGCCGAACTTGAACGCGCTTTGGCGGATCACGAGCTGATTAAAATCAAGCTCAACATCCTCGATCGCGAGTCGCGCCTGGCGAACATTGCAGAACTGTGCAAGGTCGGCAAAGCGGACCTGGTTCAGATCATCGGCAAGATGGCACTGATTTACCGCAAGAACTTCAGCGTCAACAAGCAGCTGTCGAACGTTCATCGCTTCAAGTGATGACAAGGGTCAAGGGTGTGCTTCGCGCACCCTGCCACTCCATCCAGGCACCGGCTGCAACACCAGCACCAGCCCGGAAAAGCCCAGAACAAGATAGCTGAACACCTGCCAACGCACGGCATCCGGCCAGCCGATACGCACCGCGACATACATCGCACACGCATACAGCGCCATCATCAGCAGTTGCCCGCGAATATCGCGCCATAGACTGGCAAGGCCCTCGGCCTGAACCAGCACCAAAGCCTGAAAAATCACACACGCTGCGGCGAACCCCACCATCAGCGCATCAAGCATGCCTGCGATTTCGTCGATCAGCAGCGGTGCCAGGCCAATTTTGCCCAGCACCGGCAGCAGACCGATGTGCAACAGCCACAGACCACCAACCCACAACATCTGAGTCAGTTGCCAAAGCATGGCGCCCGCACGTAGCGGGCGCCTGCGCTTAGATGTGGCGAACTTCGACAATCTCGTACTCGATAACGCCGCCAGGCGTTTTCACGGCAACCACATCACCCTCTTCCTTGGCAATCAAGGCGCGGGCCAATGGCGAGCCGACCGAAATCTTGCCGAGCTTGAAGTCAGCCTCATCCTCACCAACGATGTGGTAAGTGACGCTTTCATCCGTCTCGACGTTGGCGATTTCGACGGTGGTGCCGAAGATCACTTTGCCAGTGTGAGGAATGGTCGTGACATCGATGATCACCGCGTTTTGCATGCGGCCTTCGATGTCGCGGATCCGCGCCTCGACCATACCCTGCTGCTCGCGAGCAGCGTGGTATTCGGCGTTTTCTTTCAAGTCACCCAACTCGCGGGCCGTACCGATGTCCTGGCTGAGCTTCGGACGGACGACCTTGGTCAGGTGAGCGTGTTCTTCTTCCAGGGCTTTAGCGCCCTTGACGGTCATTGGGTATTTGATCATGCCTTCAATCCTGCGTGTAGATCCTGCAAGCGGCGCACGGTCTTCTCGGGACCGAACTTCAGTGCTTCGCAGATAGCTTCGCCAGCAGCAATGGTAGTGGTGCAGTAAATCTTGTGCTGCAAGGCATTACGACGAATGGAGTACGAATCAGCGATCGACTGACGACCTTCGGTGGTGTTGATGATCAGGGTGACTTCGTCATTCTTGATCATGTCGACCACGTGCGGACGCCCCTCGGTCACCTTGTTCACACGACGCACTTTCAGGCCTGCGGCTTCGATCAGCTTGGCAGTACCGGCAGTGGCGACCACTTCGAAGCCCAAGTTGATCAGATCACGGGCCACGCCTGCAACCAGTGGCTTGTCGTCATCACGCACACTGATGAACGCGGTACCGCCGGTCGGCAGCACTTCGCTGGCACCCATTTGGGCTTTGGCAAACGCTTCACCGAAGGTGTCGCCCACGCCCATCACTTCACCAGTGGACTTCATCTCTGGGCCCAGGATCGGGTCCACGCCAGGGAATTTGGCGAATGGGAACACCGCCTCTTTCACACTGTAGAAGTTCGGAATGATTTCTTTGGTGAAGCCGATTTCCTTCAGGGTTTTACCGGCCATCACGCGAGCCGCAATCATTGCCAGGGAAACACCAATGCACTTCGACACGAACGGTACGGTACGGGAAGCGCGCGGGTTGACTTCGATGACGTAGATGTCTTCGCCTTGCAGCGCCAACTGAACGTTCATCAGGCCGACAACACCCAGTTCCAGGGCCATTTTCTTGACCTGTTCGCGCATCTCGTCCTGGATGTGCGCAGGCAGCGAGTACGGCGGCAGGGAGCACGCGGAGTCACCGGAGTGAACGCCGGCCTGCTCGATGTGCTGCATGATCGCGCCGATCACCACGTCGGTGCCGTCGCAGACCGCATCCACGTCCATTTCGATGGCGCAGTTGAGGAAGTGGTCGAGCAGCACCGGGCTGTCGTTGGACACTTTCACCGCATCACGCAGGTAGCGCTTGAGCTCTTCTTCTTCGTAAACGATTTCCATCGCGCGGCCGCCCAGAACGTAGGACGGACGAACCACCAGCGGATAACCGATCTTGGCAGCGGCACGAATCGCTTCGTCTTCGCTGCGCACGGTGGCGTTTGGCGGCTGACGCAGGTTCAGGCGCTCGACCATTTGCTGGAAGCGCTCACGGTCTTCGGCACGGTCGATGGCGTCAGGGCTGGTGCCGATGATCGGCACGCCTGCTTCTTCCAGGGCACGAGCCAGTTTCAACGGGGTTTGGCCGCCGTACTGGACGATCACGCCTTTCGGCTTCTCGACGCGGACGATTTCCAGTACGTCTTCCAGGGTCACTGGCTCGAAGTACAGGCGATCAGAGGTGTCGTAGTCGGTGGAAACGGTTTCCGGGTTGCAGTTGACCATGATGGTCTCGTAACCGTCGGCACGCAGAGCCAGCGCCGCGTGTACGCAGCAGTAGTCGAACTCGATGCCCTGGCCGATACGGTTAGGACCGCCGCCGAGAATCATGATTTTGTCGCGGCCCGACGGCGCAGCTTCGCACTCTTCCTCGTACGTCGAGTAGAGGTAAGCGGTGTCGGTGGCGAACTCGGCCGCGCAGGTGTCAACGCGCTTGTAGACCGGGAAAATCTCAAGCTTGTGACGGTGGCGACGCAGAGCCTTCTCGGTCACGCCCAGCAGCTTGGCCAGACGCATGTCGGAGAAGCCTTTGCGCTTAAGACGGAACATCAAGTTGCGGTCGATGCTGGCCAGACCCAGGGTCTTGACCTTCTCTTCTTCCTTGATCAGATCTTCGATCTGCACCAGGAACCACGGGTCGATCATGTTCATGCCGAAGATGTCTTCGACCGACAGACCGGCGCGGAACGCGTCAGCCACGTACCAGATACGCTCGGCGCCCGGCACGGTCAGTTCACGCTTGAGAATGCTCATGCTTTCCGGATTGCTCAGGTCGAGCTTCTCGTCCAGACCGCATACGCCCACTTCCAGACCGCGCAGGGCTTTCTGCAGGGATTCCTGGAAAGTCCGGCCGATGGCCATGACTTCACCGACCGACTTCATTTGAGTGGTCAGGCGTGCGTCGGCTTTCGGGAATTTCTCGAAGGCGAAGCGTGGCAGCTTGGTCACGACGTAGTCGATGGACGGCTCGAAGGATGCAGGAGTAGCGCCGCCGGTGATTTCGTTCTGCAGCTCATCCAGGGTGTAGCCGATCGCCAGCTTGGCAGCGATACGCGCAATCGGGAAACCAGTGGCTTTCGAGGCCAGTGCCGAAGAGCGGGATACACGCGGGTTCATCTCGATCACGACCATGCGGCCAGTGTCCGGGCAGATGCCGAACTGGACATTGGAGCCGCCGGTTTCCACGCCAATCTCACGCAGTACCGCCAGGGAGGCGTTACGCATGATCTGGTATTCCTTGTCGGTCAGGGTCTGTGCTGGCGCAACAGTGATCGAGTCACCGGTGTGCACGCCCATCGGGTCAAAGTTTTCGATAGAGCAGACGATGATGCAGTTGTCCTTCTTATCACGGACAACCTCCATCTCGTATTCTTTCCAGCCGATCAGGGATTCGTCGATCAGCAGCTCTTTGGTCGGCGACAGGTCGAGGCCGCGGGCGCAGATTTCTTCGAACTCTTCACGGTTGTAAGCGATACCGCCACCAGTGCCGCCCATGGTGAAGGACGGACGGATGATGCACGGGAAGCCAAGCTTCTCAAGGACCACGTTGGCCTCTTCCATGCTGTGGGCGATACCCGAACGCGGGCAGTCCAGACCGATGGATTTCATCGCCTTGTCGAAGCGCGAACGGTCTTCTGCCTTGTCGATGGTGTCAGCGTTGGCACCGATCATCTCTACGCCGAACTTCTCCAGAACGCCTTCGCGCTCCAGATCCAGTGCGCAGTTCAGAGCGGTCTGGCCACCCATGGTCGGCAGCAACGCGTCCGGACGCTCTTTCTCGATGATCTTGGCAACGGTTTGCCACTTGATCGGCTCGATGTACGTGGCGTCAGCCATGTCCGGGTCGGTCATGATGGTCGCTGGGTTGGAGTTCACCAGGATGACGCGGTAACCCTCCTCGCGCAGGGCTTTACAGGCCTGGGCGCCGGAGTAGTCGAATTCGCAAGCCTGGCCGATCACGATCGGGCCAGCGCCGAGAATCAGGATGCTTTTAATGTCTGTACGTTTTGGCATGGGTTTGTCACTCAAATCCGCAGGTCAGTCGGCAAGCCGTCTTGTTCAATCTTTGAAGACCTGAGGGGGCCACCGTGTGTCGGGACCGCCCTCAAGCTTTGCTACATCAAGGCGAGCGATTAGCGTCGCTTGGCCATTTCGTTGATGAAGCGATCAAACAGAGGCGCTACGTCGTTCGGGCCAGGGCTGGCTTCAGGGTGACCCTGGAAGCTGAAGGCGCTCTTGTCGGTACGCTCGATCCCTTGCAGGGTGCCGTCGAACAGCGATTTGTGGATCGCCCGGACGTTGGCTGGCAGGGTCGCTTCGTCTACCGCAAAACCGTGGTTCTGGCTGGTGATCATCACAACGCCGGTGTCCAGGTCCTGGACCGGGTGGTTGGCACCGTGGTGGCCGTGACCCATTTTCAGGGTCTTGGCGCCGGAGGCCAGGGCCAGCAGCTGGTGACCGAGGCAGATGCCGAATACCGGAATCTCGGTTTCGAGCACGTCCTTGATCGCCTGGATCGCGTAGTCGCAAGGCTCCGGGTCACCAGGACCGTTGGACAGGAACACGCCGTCCGGCTTCATGGCCAGAACGTCAGCGGCTGGGGTCTGGGCCGGCACCACGGTTACGCGGCAGCCGCGCTCGACCAGCATGCGCAGGATGTTCAGCTTGACGCCGTAGTCGTAGGCCACCACGTGGTGTGGCAGCTCGGACGCTTCGAGGGTCGCGTGGCTGTCGGTTTTCAGGTCCCAGACAGTCGAGCGCCACTCGTACTTCTCTTTGGTGCTGACGACTTTCGCCAGATCCATGCCCTTCAGGCCAGGGAAGCCGCGCGCCGCTGCAATCGCAGCTTCGTCGCTGATGTTGTCGCCAGCCATGATGCAGCCGTTCTGCGCGCCTTTCTCACGCAGGATGCGCGTCAGGCGGCGAGTGTCGATACCGGCGATTGCCACAACGTTGTTGGCTTTCAGGTAGTCGGACAGGGACATCGTGTTACGCCAGTTGCTCGCAACCAGTGGCAGGTCGCGAATCACCAGACCTGCAGACCATACGCGGTCGGACTCGGCGTCTTCCGGCGTGGTGCCGGTGTTGCCGATGTGCGGGTAAGTCAGGGTAACGATCTGTTGGGCGTAGGAAGGATCGGTAAGGATTTCCTGATAGCCGGTCATGGCAGTGTTAAACACCACCTCACCAACGGTTTGACCGTCGGTTCCAATGGCTTCGCCGCGAAAAATGCTGCCATCAGCAAGGGCGAGTATGGCTGGCTTAGTCAAGAAGACCTCCCGTAAATAAAGCCTGAAGGGGCAATCGCAGGTTGTAAAAAAGCGGAGTGACGTATGGACACGTCACCCCGCTTCTTCACCGAATAATTCTGCGCGCTTTTAGTGGACACACTAAAGCTGTAGCTTACAGAAAAAGGCATTTTTGGTCTACCGCCAATGAGCCTTAAAGGCCGGGGAATGCGACAGGACGTCGCTTGGCGTAATAAAACCGGGCCCAAACACTGTGTTGGAACCCGATTTCGGGGGCATCTTAACGCAAGTCGAGCACGTCTTGCATGTCGTAAAGACCCGGCTCACGGCTATCCAGCCACAACGCAGCACGCACAGCGCCCTTGGCGAAGGTCATGCGACTGGACGCCTTGTGAGTGATCTCCAGTCGCTCACCCTCACAGGCGAACAGCACCGTATGATCGCCAACCACATCACCACCGCGAACAGTGGCAAAGCCGATCGTTTCACGCTCGCGGGCGCCGGTATGGCCTTCCCGACCATAGACCGCAACCTTCTGCAGATCACGATCCAAGGCGCTCGCGATGACTTCACCCATGCGCAGAGCCGTACCTGAAGGCGCATCGATCTTGTGCCGATGATGAGCCTCGATGATTTCGATATCCGCCTCATCACCCAGCACACGAGCAGCCATGTCGAGCAGCTTCAGCGACAGGTTTACACCGACACTGAAATTGGCTGCGAACACGATCGGAATATCCTTGCTGGCCTCGGCCAGCAGCTGCTTCTGCGCGGCGTCCAGCCCTGTCGTGCCGATCACCATGGCCTTGCCCGCCTTACGGCAGAACGCCAGGTTTTTCAGCATGACTTCCGGGAGCGTGAAGTCGATCAACACGTCGAACTCATCAGCCACCGCGTCCAGATTGCCGGACAGCGGCACACCGATACGCCCCAGCGAGGCCAGCTCACCGGCATCCACGCCAATCAGCGTGCTGCCGGGGCGTACGACGGCTGCCGTCAGCCCGGTCAGCGGCGCGCGTTGCTGCACCGCCTCGACCAGAATCTTGCCCATGCGCCCGGCAGCGCCCATCACAGCTATACGTCGCATGCCGACTCCTTACAAATCGCCGAAGAAGCGCTTCACGCCTTCGAACCAACCAGTGGTTTTAGGCGAATGGCTGTTGTCATCTGCCAGCGAGCTACGGAACTCTTCCAACAGTTCGCGCTGACGACGTCCCAGATTGACAGGGGTTTCGACCGCCACCCGGCACATCAAGTCACCAGCACCGCCGCCGCGCACTGGCGCAACGCCCTTGCCGCGAACACGGAACTGCTTGCCGGTCTGAGTTCCTTCAGGGATTTTCAGTTTGACTCGACCATCAAGGGTCGGAATCTCCAGCTCACCACCCAGCGCAGCATCGACAAAGCTGATTGGCACTTCGCAGAACAGGTGCTTGCCGTCGCGCTGAAAGATCGCGTGCTCACGCACGTTGATCACCACGTACAGGTCGCCAGTCGGGCCACCCTGAGCCCCCGCCTCGCCTTCGCCGGACAGACGAATGCGGTCACCGGTATCAACACCGGCCGGCACTTTCACCGAGAGGGTTTTGTACTCTTCGACACGACCTTGACCGTCGCACGAGTCGCACGGATCGGAAATGATCTTGCCCTGGCCATGGCAGCGCGGACATGTCTGCTGCACCGAGAAAAAGCCCTGCTGCATACGGACTTGACCGATACCGCCACACGTCGGGCAAGTGATCGGTGAGGAACCTTTCTTGGCACCCGAACCGTCGCACGGCTTGCAGTTGACCAATGTCGGAACACGGATATTCACGGTCGTACCGCGCACCGCTTCTTCCAGATTCAGTTCCAGGGTGTAACGCAGGTCGCTGCCGCGCTGAGCGCCGCCACGAGAACCGCCGCGACCGCCGCCGAAGAAGTCACTGAAGACATCACCAAAGATGTCGGAGAAGTTCTGACCGCCAAACCCGGCACCGCCGCCGCCCATGCTTGGGTCGACACCGGCATGACCGTACTGGTCGTACGCCGCGCGCTTGCTGGAATCGGACAGCACCTCGTAGGCCTCGTTGGCCTCCTTGAACATATCTTCCGACGCTTTGTCATCGGGATTACGGTCCGGGTGGTGCTTCATTGCCAGGCGACGGTAGGCCTTTTTCAGGTCTGCTTCGCTTGAGCCACGCTCAACACCCAATACTTCGTAATAGTCACGCTTTGCCATAAGTCTTTGCACTCTTAAGGACGTTCGGCAAACCTCTCCTGAGCCTTGCCAAACTCGTTGAGCCCCAATACAGGCCCGGACCCAACTCACGTCAATTCAACGATCCTGGTCTTTGATTCGATGCGGTACTTTCGGCTCGAAAAGCAGGAGCATTTCCGGCCATACCGCCAACACACGAGCCTTGTCGCATGCTGTAAAAATTCGCTAACTCCAGACACGCCAACGCGGGAGCAAGCCCCCGCGCGGCGACATCCTACCAGTCACTGCCTAAAGGCAGTCAACCGGCCGACCAACAACTTACTTGTGGTCTTTGACTTCTTCGAACTCAGCGTCGACGACGTCGTCAGCCTTCTCGGCCGATTCGCCTTGCGGTGCAGCACCTTCAGCAGGTTGAGCCTGCTCGGCGTACATCTTCTGGGCTACTGGAGCGGAGACTTTCGACAGCTCTTCAACCTTGGCTTCGATCGCGGCCTTGTCGTCGCCTTTGACAGCGGCTTCCAGCGCAACAACAGCAGCTTCGATTGCAGTCTTCTCTTCAGCAGTCACTTTATCGCCAGCATCTGCGACCATTTTGCGAGTCGAGTGAACCAGCGCATCGCCCTGGTTGCGAGCGGTTGCCAGCTCTTCGAACTGGCGATCTGCGTCGACGTTGGCTTCAGCATCGCGAATCATCTGCTGAATCTCTTCCTCGGACAGACCGGAGTTGGCCTTGATCACGATCGACTGAGTCTTGCCGGTAGCCTTGTCTTTGGCGCCCACGTGCAGAATGCCGTTGGCGTCGATGTCGAAGGTCACTTCAATTTGTGGCACGCCACGTGGTGCTGGTGGAATCTCGGCCAGGTCGAACTTGCCCAAAGACTTGTTCTGAGCGGCTTGCTTACGCTCACCTTGCAGCACGTGAATGGTCACAGCGCCCTGGTTGTCGTCGGCAGTCGAGAACACTTGCGATTTCTTGGTAGGAATCGTGGTGTTTTTCTCGATCAGCGCGGTCATCACGCCACCCATGGTTTCGATACCCAGAGTCAGCGGGCTAACGTCCAGCAGCAGAACGTCTTTCACGTCACCGGCCAATACTGCGCCCTGGATAGCAGCACCCATGGCAACCGCTTCGTCCGGGTTCACATCTTTACGCGCTTCTTTACCGAAGAACTCGGTCACCAGCTTCTGAACCAGTGGCATACGGGTCTGACCGCCGACCAGGATCACGTCGTTGATGGCGCCAATGTCGATGCCCGAGTCTTTCAGAGCGATGCGGCAAGGTTCGATGGTGCGTTGAACCAGGTCTTCTACCAGCGCTTCGAGCTTGGCGCGGGAGATTTTCACGTTCAAGTGCTTAGGACCGGTGGCGTCTGCAGTGATGTACGGCAGGTTCACGTCGGTCGAATTGCTCGAAGACAGTTCGATCTTGGCTTTTTCAGCGGCTTCTTTCAGGCGCTGCATGGCCAGCGGGTCACCTTTAAGGTTCATGCCGCTTTCTTTCTTGAATTCATCAACGAGGTAGTCGATCAGACGAATGTCAAAGTCTTCACCGCCCAGGAACGTGTCACCGTTGGTGGCCAGTACTTCGAACTGGTGCTCGCCATCGACTTCAGCGATTTCGATCACGGAAACGTCGAAAGTACCGCCGCCCAAGTCGTAAACGATCACGGTGTGATCGCCCTTCGCCTTGTCCATACCGTAAGCCAGAGCGGCTGCGGTTGGTTCGTTGATGATACGTTTTACGTCCAGGCCCGCAATGCGGCCGGCGTCTTTGGTGGCTTGACGCTGGCTGTCGTTGAAGTAAGCCGGAACAGTGATCACCGCTTCGGTCACTGGCTCGCCGAGGTAGTCTTCGGCGGTCTTCTTCATTTTCTTCAGAATTTCAGCCGAGATTTGTGGCGGCGACATTTTCTGGCCGTTCACTTCAACCCACGCATCGCCGTTATCAGCCTTGGCGATTTTGTACGGGACCATCTTGATGTCTTTCTGTACGACTTCTTCGTCGAACTTACGACCGATCAGACGCTTCACCGCATACAGGGTGTTGTGCGGATTGGTCACAGCCTGACGCTTGGCCGATTGACCAACGAGGATTTCACCATCGTTGGCGTAAGCGATGATCGACGGCGTGGTACGCGTGCCTTCAGCGTTTTCAATAACTTTGGCTACGCCGTTTTCAAGCACGGAGACGCAGGAGTTGGTAGTCCCCAGGTCGATACCGATAATTTTGCCCATGTTCACTCTCCCGAAACTTTGGATTTGGTTGCCGCAGCAGTGGTGGCTAACTGCGGTAGCACTTAAACGCTTGACTTCTAAATGGGGGCCTTGCGGCTAATTTCAAGCCTGCTCGTCAATCGAAGGCGAAACCGGTGCCGGTGCCTTGCTGACCACGACCATGGCCGGGCGCAGCAGGCGACCGTTGAGCTGATAGCCCTTCTGGAACACCTTGAGCACGCTGTTCGGCTCGACGTCGGCGCTTTCCTGCATGGCCATTGCCTGATGCTGAACGGCGTTGAACGGTTCGCCATGCGGATCGATCGCTTCCAGCTGATAACGTTTCAGGGTGTCCTGGAACATTTTCAGGGTCAGCTCGATGCCTTCGCGCATTGGACGAATGCTTTCGTCGTCCGGGCTGGACAACTCCAGACCACGCTCCAGGCTGTCGATGATCGGCAACAAGTCACCGGCGAATTTCTCCAGTGCGAACTTGTGAGCCTTTTCTACATCCTGCTCGGCGCGACGGCGGACGTTCTGCAGATCAGCCGCTACACGCAAAGCCTGATCATGAGCGCCAGCCAATTGCTCTTCGAGCACTTGAACACGAGCCGCCAGTTCATCACCCGAATCCTGGGCAGCCTGATCGGCGTCTAGATTTTGCGTATCCACTGTCTGTTCGTCAGCCATAGATTTCTCCTTTCAATATCGTCCGCGAGCTCAACTCGCGCTTCTGCCCAGCTATATGGGGCCGCAAAATTCAGCTTCAAGGGGCGCTTATTTATTAACCCTACAAAAAACAGATGCATTGTCATTCCCAGGCGCACTTAGGATTTCGTCGGATCAAGCAAATCGAGCTAAGGGAGGGCATTGTCAGCCAGAAACAAAACACTGTATAAATAACCAGACCTAAAGCCTGGGAGCGGCCTTTATGCTGGTGCACCTGTCCGTACATAACTACGCCATCGTTGAACATCTCGATCTCGAACTCGATCGCGGGATGAGCGTGATCACTGGGGAAACCGGCGCCGGCAAGTCGATCATGCTCGACGCCCTCGGCCTGACCCTGGGCGATCGCGCCGACAGCGGCGTGGTCCGTCCCGGCGCTGACAAGGCCGATATCCTGGCAACCTTCGATCTGGTCGATATTCCAGAAGCCAGTGCTTGGCTGGCCGAGCGCGACCTGGAGAGCGACGGCCCGTGCATTCTGCGCCGGGTGATCACCGCCGAAGGGCGCTCGCGTGGCTACATCAACGGCACGCCCTGTCCCCTCGGCGACCTCAAAGCCCTGGGTGAACTGCTGATCGATATCCACAGCCAGCATGAACATCAATCCCTGCTCAAGACCGACACGCACCGTCGTCTACTCGACGAGTACGCCGGTGCAACGGACCTTGCCCGTCAGGTACACCTGGCCGCCCAACGCTGGCGCCAGACCCGCCAGGAGCTGGAACGCCTTTCCAATTCCGGCGATGAGCAGCGCGCTCGCCATCAATTGCTCAGTTATCAACTCGAAGAGCTGGAAAACCTCGGCCTCGGCGAAAGTGAACTAGAGCAGCTGGAACAGGAACATAAGAACCTGACCAACGCCGAAACCCTGCTAGGCATTTGCCGACAAGTGGTCGAACAATGCAGCGAAAGTGATTCCGGGAATGTACTGAACGCCCTCACCGCCAGCCTCAATCGCCTTTCGAGCGTCAACAATTCGATTGGGGCCCTGGGTGAAGCCAGCAGCCTGCTGACCAGTGCACAGATCCAGGTCGAAGAAGCCGTGGGAGAACTGAACCGCTTCCTTGATAAATTCGATGCCGATCCAGCGCGCCTTCAGTACCTGGAGGAACGCCTTGATGCGATCTATACCATGGCGCGCAAACACCGCATCCAGCCGACCGAAGTGGCCGAGATGCAGCAGCGCTTGCTGGATGAAATCGAAACCCTGAATGCCAACGACGAATCCATCGAGCGCCTGAGCGATGAACTGGCCTCCTATGCCCGTCATTATCAGGAGAAGGCTCGTGAGCTGAGCGATTTGCGCCATCAGGCGTCGAACAGCCTGGCCAGCGCCGTGGAGCAGGAAATCCAGCGACTGGGCATGCCCGGCGGTCGTTTCACCATCGAACTGCGCCCCAACGGCAGCGATGAACTCCTGCCAAATGGACTTGAGCAGGTAGAACTGCTCGTGAGCGCCAACCCAGGGCAACCGCTGAAAGCCCTGGCAAAAGTAGCATCCGGCGGCGAATTGTCACGGATCAGCCTGGCGATTCAAGTGATCACCGCGCAGACCTCCCGCGTACCGACCCTGGTGTTCGACGAAGTGGACGTGGGCATCGGTGGTCCGACCGCCGAAATCGTGGGCCAATTGCTGCGTCGACTTGGGGAGCGCGGGCAGGTATTGACGGTAACTCACTTGCCGCAAGTAGCAGCGCAGGGACATCAACATCTATTCGTACACAAAGTGCGCGGCGAAGATGCCACTCACACAGCCGTCTCCAAGCTGAGCAAGAACGATCGTGTCGAAGAAGTGGCGCGGATGCTGGGAGGCATCGACCTTACAAAGGAATCTCTGGCTCATGCCAGGAAAATGGTCGTCACCGCGAAAATTTAAGACCGGCAGAAAGCACGAAGGCGACCCTGGGGTCGCCTTCGCTCGTTTCGCGAACCTTAAGTTCGCGCGACATGCTTACTTTTTCTTGCGTACGTACAGCACAAGGTTGTGATCAACCATCTCGAAGCCATACTTGTCGACGATTGCCTTCTGCAGCCGCTCGATTTCTTCGTCGAAGAATTCGATCACTTCACTGGTCTCGACGTTGACCATATGGTCGTGATGCTTGCCGTCGTCCAGCTCGAAGACCGCATGGCCCCCGTCGAAGTTGTGCCGCACCACAAGGCCAGCTGCCTCGAACTGAGTCAGGACACGGTAAACCGTGGCCAGACCGACGTCCTCACCAGCCTCCATCAGCGCCTTGTAGACATCCTCGGCACTCATGTGGCGTTGCTCGGCGGAATCGAGCATTTGCAGAATTTTGACCCGTGGAAGGGTCACTTTGAGGCCGGCTTTGCGTAGTTCGCTATTTTCAACCATGGTCAGCTTTCTCGCGATGCTGCTTCGCAGCTTCTCTTAATGCGGGTATGATCGGCGTTTACGTTGTCCCAGCCAAGATAGTGGAAGTCGCCCACCGATGCAAAACACCAAGCTCTTGCTAACCAGTTTCACCTTTGTGGGACTGCTCGCACTCGCCGGTTGTTCATTCCCCGGGGTTTACAAAATCGACATCCAGCAGGGCAATGTCGTCACGCAGGACATGATAGACCAGTTACGCCCGGGAATGACCCGCAAGCAAGTACGGTTTATCATGGGCAACCCTCTGTTGACCGACACGTTCCATGCCGATCGCTGGGATTATCTGTACAGCCTGCAACCGGGTGGCGGTGAACGCCAACAGGAACGCATTAGCGTTATCTTCAACCCAAATGACCAGCTTGTCAGCCTCTCTGGTGATTTCATGCCAGGCGTGAGCCGCGACGAAGCCATTCTCGGCAAGGACAGCGGCACTACAGTTGCTGCACCAGCAGAAAACGTCGAGAAGCCGAAACCAGAAAAACCGGTCAAGCCAGGTTCGTTGCTGGACCAGATCCAGAAGGATGTCGACGGTGTAGAAACCGTTCCAGTCCCAACTCCAGAACCTCTGGAAACCTCGCCGCAATAATTTGCGACGCAATAAAAAACCCGGCATGTCCGGGTTTTTTATTCTCCAGCGTTTGAGCGAATCACTGATTCCGGGTTTTGGCCTCAGCAGCCTTGGCTGCGCGCACCCGACGAACTTCTTTCGGATCAGCCAGCAATGGCCGGTATATCTCGATGCGATCTCCAGCCTGGACAGGATGTTTGTCTGGATCAGCGATCACTTTACCGAAGATCCCCACCGGGCAACTGGCCAGATCCAGCTCGAAAAACGCCTTGCCGATGCCTGACTTCAGCAAAGCCGCCCGCACTGTCGCTCCGGCTGGAACCGTCACCGAGAGAAGCACCTGCCGATCAATGGCGGCATACACCACCTCAACGTCGATCACGGCCTCAACCATGCATCTGCTTGGCGCGCTGGCAGAAGGCATCCATCAACGTATTGGCCGCCTGATTGAACAACGGCCCCAGGGTCGCGCGGACAATCGGCCCGGCGTAATCGAACGACAGGTCCAGGCTGATCTTGCAGGCTTTCTCGCCCAACGGCTTGAACACCCAGACGCCATGCAATTGATTGAACGGGCCTTCCTCGAGGTTCATCTCGATCGAATGCCCAGGTACCAGCGTATTGTGCGTTACGAAATGCTGGCTGAGACCGCCCTTGGCCACGCCGACGCTAGCGCGCATATGCTCAGGAGAATTCTCCAGGACTTCGGCCGATGAGCACCACGGCAGAAATTCCGGGTAACGCGCCACGTCATTGACCAGGTCATACAGCGCTTGTGCCGGATACGGCAGCAGGGCCGAACGTTGAATGTGTGTCGTCATGTCAGCGTCACTTCCACAGCTGGGCGGCAAACACTACGAGAATGCCGATGGGCGCCACATAGCGCATCAAGAACAAGGACAGGGCGAACAACGCAGGGTTGCGGATCGACAACTCGTCGCGTACCGCTTCACGCCCCATCACCCAGCCTGCAAACACCACGAAACACAAACCACCGAGTGGCAACATGATCCGCGAGGTGAAGAAATCGATCACACCAAAGAAGTCCAGGCCTCCGGCCGCACCCCATTGATAGAGATGGAACATCCCGCCTTCGTTCACGAAAAATTTGGCTTCCTTCCAGATATTGAAGGAAAACACCGTGCCCAGACCGACAAACCAGCAGATAAATGCCAGCCAGAAGGTGACCCACGCGCGGCTGACTTTCGTGCGTTCAACCAGGTAAGCCACCATCGGTTCGAGCAGGGAAATCGCCGAACTCCAGGCTGCGATCGCTACCAGCACGAAGAACACTACGCCCATCAACTGACCAAACGCTACGTTACCAAAGGCAAATGGCAGGCTTACGAACATCAGGCCAGGGCCTTCGCTCGGGTTCAGGCCCGCGGCAAACACAATCGGAAACAATGCCAGACCAGCGACCAGGGAAACGAAGGTATCGAGCAGTGCCACACCGACGATGGTGCCGGAAATCGATGAGTTCTTTGGCATGTAGGCGCCGTAGATCATGATCGAACCGACGCCCACGCTTAGGGAAAAAAACGCGTGCCCCATGGCGGGCAGCAAGCCGTCGAGTACTTTTTCCGGGTGGAAGTCGAACATAAAATGCACGCCCTCCATGAAATGGCCGGTGGTCATGCTGTAGCCCAGCAGAACAATCACCATCACAAACAGCAGCGGCATCATGATCCGCAGGCTGCGCTCCAGGCCGGCGACCACGCCCTTGGCGATGACCACGGCCGACAGCAGCATGAAAATCGTGTGCCAAAGTGTCAGGCGCCATGGATCGGCGATCACATTCCCAAAGTAGGCGCCAACCTGGTCAGCCGTCACCCCCTGGAAGTCGCCACGGCCCATGTCGATGATGTAATCCAGCGACCAGCCGCCGACCACACTATAGAAAGACAGAATCAACAACGCCGTGATCATCCCGGCGAATGCGCCCCAGGACCATTTACCCGAATGCCCGGCTTCCAGCGCCAATACCTTCAGGGCGTTGGCCGGGCTCTGCCGTGCACGGCGGCCGATCAGGGTTTCGGCCAGCATGACCGGCACACCGATCAGCGCGATACAGGCCAGGAACATCAGCACGAAGGCGCCGCCGCCGTAGACACCGACCATGTACGGGAATTTCCAGATACTACCCAGGCCCACGGCCGAACCGGTCGCGGCGAGTATGAAGACCCAGCGGCTAGCCCAACTGCCGTGGACAGAAACCTTGTCTGTCGACATCGTTATCACGCCCAAGCGTTCAAAAAAGAGGCCGCATTGTCCGGGATTCAATCAACCTGCTCAAGCACGTAGCGATACCGTAGCCGACTCGCGTGCAACTCCCTATAATGCCGCCCCTATGGCTAAACAGAAGAAACACCCAACAGGGACCATCGCGCAAAACAAAAAGGCGCGACACGATTACTTCATCGAGCACAAGTTCGAGGCTGGCCTGGTCCTGGCCGGCTGGGAAGTAAAAAGTCTGCGGGCAAGCAAGCTACAACTGGTTGACAGTTACGTACTGCTCAAGGATGGCGAAGCCTGGCTGCTCGGCAGCCACATTACGCCGCTGATGACCGCCAGCACCCACGTCATCGCTGACCCGACCCGCACCCGAAAATTGCTGCTCAACCGCCGCGAGCTGGAAAAGCTGGCCACTGCCGTGCAGCAAAAAGGTTACGCCTGCGTGTGCCTGTCCTGGTACTGGAGCAAGCATATGGTCAAGTGCGAGATCGCTCTGGGCAAGGGCAAGAAGGAATACGACAAGCGTGATACCGAACGCGAACGCGACGCCGGTCGCGAATTGCAGCGTGCGGTGCGCAACAAGGGCAAGGAAGATTAATCTTTCGGCCTGAGTGTTGTGGCGCTTGCGAAAAGATCGCAGCCTGCGGCAGCTCCTACATAGATCGCGTATCCATGGAGCTGCCGCAGGCTGCGATCTTTTGCTTTAAATAATCACATTCCTTTGCGCCGCTCCGCCCGAGCCATGCGCTGCACTTCCTGACGCACTTCTTCCAGCACTTCCTGCACATACAAAATGTGTCGGCTGGAGACTTCCCGCGCCTGCTCGGCCCTTCCTTCAATAATCGCCAGGTACAACTCCCGGTGCTGCGTGATAAGCATGTCGCGGGTCTCCGTACGCTGCTTGTACATCCCGCCGATATTCGTCACCACGTTGCGTTTGAGCAGATCGAACAACCCGCGAATGGTGTGCAGCAACACCGCGTTGTGACTGGCTTCAGCAATTGCCAGGTGGAATTTCGCATCCGCCGCCCCCTCTTCCGCCCGACTTACCTCGTCGTGACGCGTATAGCAGTCCTGCAATTCATTGAAGGCCGCGGTCAATCGCTCGCGATCAACGTCCGTAGCACGCATGGCTGCGTAATAGGCGCAGGAGGCTTCCAGGGTGTGACGAAATTCCAGCAGATCGCGCTGCGCTTCAGGGTTGCTTTCCAGCAGATGCAGCAGCGGATCGCTGAAGGTTGACCCCAGCGACTCCACCACATAATTGCCGCCACCCTGGCGACTGACCAGCAAGCCCTTGGCCGCCAGTTTCTGAATCGCTTCGCGCAACGAAGGGCGTGACACGCCGAACTGCTCGGCCAACGCACGTTCGGCCGGCAAGCGCTCACCCGCCTTCAGCGTGCCCTCGAGAATCATCCCCTCGAGCTGCTCGACAATATCGTCAGACAAACGGCGCTGACGAATCTGATCAAACCCCATAACTCATTTCTCCACGATCCCGACGGCTCGCCGGGGTCTCTATTCTGGCCTATCAGGGCTGTGTCAGCACCTGCCAGACGGCATTTGGTCGAGCGGACCAGATGACTTCTGCACCGCGTATTCGACAAAAGTTTTAGGGCGGCAAATTGACACACCGCCTACAACGCTTTTACCCTAGCCAACAGCGATTGTAAATTGGTATTACCAATTACCCAAGAACGCTGACCAGTGCCTGACCAACAACAATTAGGGGCCACCCCATATGCAAACCTGGCAACAGCTCTATTCTCCGCTCGGCAGTCTCGGCGTGTCCGCGCTCGCGGCCGTTATCCCCATCGTGTTTTTCTTCCTGGCATTGGCCGTGTTCCGACTCAAAGGACACGTGGCCGGCAGCATCACGCTGGCCTTGTCCATTGCCGTGGCGATCTTCGCCTTCCAGATGCCCGTCGACATGGCCTTCGCCGCCGCCGGCTATGGTTTCGCCTACGGTCTGTGGCCGATTGCCTGGATCATCGTGGCGGCGGTATTCCTCTACAAACTGACGGTCAAGAGTGGACAGTTCGAAGTGATCCGCAGCTCGGTGCTGTCGATCACCGACGACCAGCGCCTGCAAGTGCTGCTGATCGGCTTCTGCTTCGGCGCCTTCCTGGAAGGTGCCGCCGGTTTCGGTGCGCCGGTCGCGATTACCGCCGCACTGTTGGTAGGACTGGGCTTCAACCCGTTGTACGCCGCGGGCCTGTGCCTGATCGCCAACACCGCACCGGTTGCCTTCGGCGCCCTGGGGATTCCGATCATCGTTGCCGGGCAAGTCACCGGTATCGACGCGTTCAAGATCGGCGCCATGACTGGCCGCCAACTGCCGCTGCTGTCGCTGTTCGTGCCGTTCTGGCTGGTGTTCATGATGGATGGCCTGCGCGGCGTGCGGGAAACCTGGCCGGCAGCACTGGTAGCCGGTTTGAGCTTTGCCATCACCCAATACTTCACGTCGAACTTCATCGGCCCGGAACTGCCGGATATCACCTCGGCCCTGGCCAGCCTGATTTCCCTGACGCTGTTCCTGAAAGTCTGGCAACCGAAACGCGCCGCAGGCCAACACATCGTCGGTGCCGTCTCGGCTTCCGTGGTGAGCGCCAGCGCTGGCGGTTTCGGCCTGCCGCGCAGCACCGTGGCTTCGCCCTACAGCTTCGGTGAAATTCTCAAAGCCTGGTCACCGTTCCTGATCCTCACCGTGCTGGTGACCATCTGGACCTTGAAACCCTTCAAGGCGATGTTTGCCGCTGGCGGGTCGATGTACAGCTGGGTGTTCAACTTCGCGATCCCGCACCTGGACCAAATGGTGATCAAGGTCGCACCGATCGTGGCCGCCCCGACCGCTATTCCGGCGGTGTTCAAACTCGACCCGATTTCCGCGACCGGCACGGCGATTTTCTTCTCTGCGCTGATCTCGATGCTGGTCTTGAGGATCCATGTCAAAACTGGTCTGACCACTTTTAAAGAGACCTTCTACGAGCTGCGCTGGCCGATTCTGTCCATCGGTATGGTGCTCGCCTTTGCCTTCGTCACTAACTACTCGGGCATGTCCTCGACCATGGCGCTGGTTCTGGCAGGCACCGGTGCAGCATTCCCGTTCTTCTCGCCGTTCCTCGGCTGGCTGGGTGTGTTCCTGACCGGTTCCGATACCTCGTCCAACGCACTGTTCAGTTCGCTGCAAGCGACCACCGCACACCAGATCGGCGTCAGTGACGTGTTGCTGGTAGCGGCGAACACCAGCGGCGGAGTGACCGGCAAGATGATCTCGCCACAATCGATCGCCGTGGCCTGCGCCGCGACCGGACTGGTGGGCAAGGAATCGGATCTGTTCCGTTTCACCCTCAAGCACAGCCTATTCTTTGCAACAATCGTCGGCTTGATCACCCTGGCTCAGGCCTACTGGTTCACCGGAATGCTGGTGCACTAAGTACTACACGATAAAAAGCAAAAACCGACGCCGGACCACGATTCCGGCGTCAGCTATTCACAACCCGGTCTGTAAGGCTGCTGAAAGCTTGCCTCTCTATATTCAGCAGCCTCAGCGGACGGATAACCGGCCGAGAGACACGCCTGATGAGCGAGCTTTTTTACAACGCTGTGCCGAATGCGACCCGCGTCGCCCCGCCACTGCCCGAGCCTCGGCAATACCCCAGCGAGAAACCGTCACGGGTCTACCTGTTCGGAACCTGCGTGGTGGATTTGTTCTACCCTGAAGCCGGGATGGACGCGATTCACTTGCTGGAACGCGAAGGCATTCGTGTCGAGTATCCGCAGGGGCAAAGCTGCTGCGGGCAACCGGCCTACACCTCGGGTTACACCGAGCAGGCGAGGAGCGTGGCACGCTCGCAACTGGCGCTGTTTGCCGGGGACTATCCGGTGGTGGTGCCATCGGGATCGTGTGCCGGGATGTTGCGCGAACACTACGCCGACTTGTTCAAGGACGAGCCGGACACGCTGAAACAGGTTCAGGCGCTGGCTGCCCGGACTTATGAACTGGCCGAGTTTTTGTTGTTTGTCTGCAAGGTGCAGCTCAAGGACAGTGGCGAGCCAGTCAAAGTAGCGTTGCACACGTCGTGCTCGGCACGCCGTGAGATGAACACCCACTTGCATGGCCGCGAGTTGTTGGCGCAACTCCGTAACGTGGAGCGAGTCGACCACAACCATGAAAGTGAATGCTGTGGCTTCGGTGGGACTTTCAGCGTCCGTATGCCAGACATTTCCGGCGCGATGGTGGCTGACAAGACGCGCTCGTTGAAGGAATCCGGCGCGCACAAGGTACTGAGTGCCGACTGCGGTTGTCTGATGAACATCAACGGCTCGCTGGAGAAACAGAAGGAAGCGTTGCGCGGCCAACACCTGGCCAGCTTCCTTTGGCAGCGAACGGGAGGTGTTCTATGAACGCTTCCGCGATTATTCCTACGGTCGCCGTAGAAGAAGATTTCCGCACCCGGGCTCATAAGGCGTTGGGTGACAAGCAGCTGCGAAACAACTTTCGCACTGCGATGGATTCATTGATGTCAAAACGGGCAGCGTCCTTCAGCGATGCCCACGAAAGAGAACATTTGCGAGCGCTGGGCAATGCTGTCCGTGCCCGTGCTTTATCCAAGTTGCCCGACCTGCTCGAGCAGCTTGAACAGAACCTGACCCGCAACGGTGTGACAGTGCACTGGGCGGAAACGGTGGATGAGGCCAATGGCATCGTCCTCTCGATCATCCGCGCTCACGAGGGGCGGCAAGTGATCAAGGGCAAATCGATGGTCAGCGAAGAGATGGAAATGAATCACTTCCTCGCTGAACAGGGCATTGAATGTCTGGAATCGGACATGGGCGAGTACATCGTCCAGCTCGACCACGAGAAGCCTTCACACATTATTATGCCGGCGATCCACAAGAATGCCGGTCAGGTCGCGTCCTTGTTTCACGACAAACTTGGCGTGGAATACACCAAGGACGTTGACCAACTCATTCAGATCGGTCGCAAAGTCTTGCGACAGAAATTCTTCGAAGCGGACATCGGCGTCTCCGGCGTCAACTTCGCCGTGGCCGAAACCGGCACCTTGCTGCTGGTGGAAAACGAAGGCAACGGGCGCATGACCACCACGGTGCCACCGGTGCACATCGCCGTCACCGGCATCGAAAAAGTCGTGGAAAACCTGCGCGATGTGGTGCCGCTGCTATCACTGCTGACCCGTTCAGCCCTCGGCCAGCCGATCACCACCTACGTCAACATGATCTCCAGCCCGCGCAAGGAACATGAACTCGACGGCCCTCAGGAAGTGCACCTGGTATTGCTCGACAACGGTCGCAGCCAGGCCTTCGCCGACAGCGAATTGCGCCAGACCCTGAACTGCATCCGCTGCGGCGCCTGTATGAATCATTGCCCGGTCTACACCCGAATCGGCGGCCACGCCTATGGGGAGGTTTACCCTGGACCTATCGGAAAAATCATCACCCCGCACATGGTCGGTCTGGCGAAAGTCCCGGACCACCCGAGTGCCTCGTCGCTGTGTGGCGCCTGCGGTGAAGTCTGTCCGGTAAAAATTCCGATTCCGGCGCTGCTGCGTCGCCTACGGGAAGAGAACGTCAAAGCCCCGGACAGCCCTCATCAAGTGATGCGTGGCCAGGGCAGCAAGTACTCGCGTAAAGAACGGTTTATCTGGAATGCCTGGGCGAAGCTCAACAGTTCACCCACGCTTTATCGACTGTTCGGCTTCTTTGCCACTCGCTTGCGCACGCTGGCGCCGAGCAACGTCGGCCCCTGGACGCAAAACCACAGCGCACCGAAGCCCGCTGCCCGCTCACTGCATGACATGGCCCGCGAGCATCTGGCCAAACAGGGAGATCGTTGATGAGCGCCAAGCAAAATATCCTCGCCAAGTTACGGAAAAGTCTGACGGGTACCACGCCGGTGCCTGACGAATTTGACGTCGAACTGGTGACAGCGCCCTACACGTACACCGCCCAGCAACGCATCCCGCAGCTGCGCAAACTGATGGAAGCGGTGCACACCGAAATCCATCTGACGTCCGGCGAAGGTTGGCCTTCGTTGCTTGCTCAGTTGTTGCGGGACCGTCAGTTGCCGAGTTTGTTGATTGCACCGACTACGCCTCACGGGCAACGCGTCACTCAGCACTGGGCGAAAAATCCTGATCTGCCAACGCTCAAATCCTACGAACGTCCGGCTGAAGAATGGAAGACCGAATTGTTCAATGACACGCCGGCCAGCCTGACCGGCACCCTCGGTGCAATCGCTGCCACAGGTAGTCTGATTCTCTGGCCGACGCGGGAAGAACCGCGCCTGATGAGCCTGGTGCCGCCAGTGCATTTCGCCCTGCTCAAGGCCAGTGAAATCCGCGACAACTTCTATCAAGTGCAGCAGGAATTCGAGTGGGCCCAAGGCATGCCGACCAACGCGTTGCTGGTGTCCGGCCCTTCAAAAACTGCTGACATCGAGCAGGTCCTGGCTTACGGCGCTCACGGCCCGAAAGACCTCGTGGTCATGATCCTGGAGGACCAATGAATCTACCCGAGGCTTTCCTGCGAGATGCGCAGCAACTGATCCCCCAGGAGCGACGTTTCGACGACCCGCTGTCGACCTTGGCCTTCGGCACCGACGCCAGTTTCTACCGGCTGATTCCGAAACTGGTGATTCGTGTTGAATCCGAAGATGAAGTGGTGGCGCTGCTGAAACTGGCGCAACGGGATCAGGTCCCGGTGACCTTCCGCGCCGCCGGCACCAGCCTGTCAGGCCAGGCCATCAGCGATTCGGTGTTGATCGTCCTGGGGGATAACTGGAACGGTCGCGAGATCCGTGGCCAAGGCACGCAAATCCGTCTGCAACCGGGCGTGATTGGCGCGCAGGCCAACGCGTGGCTGGCGCCGTTCGGGCGCAAGATAGGCCCGGACCCGGCCTCGATCAATGCCTGTAAAATCGGTGGCATCGTCGCCAACAATGCCAGCGGCATGTGCTGCGGCACGGCGCAAAATACCTATCACACGTTGGCTGGCATTCGTCTGGTGCTGGCCGACGGCAGCCGTCTCGATACCGAAAATGCGGCGAGTGTTGCGGCGTTTCGTGAGAGCCACGCTTCGCTGCTTGAACGCCTGGCAACGTTAGGCCGCGAAACCCGTGCCAATGCCGAACTGGCGGCGAGAATTCGCCACAAATACCGTCTGAAAAATACCACCGGGCTATCACTTAATGCGCTGGTGGATTTCGACGAGCCTGTGGATATCTTGAGCCACTTGCTGGTGGGCTCCGAAGGCACCCTCGGCTTCATCAGCGCGGTGACTTACGACACGGTGATCGATCATCCGAACAAGGCCTCGGCGCTGATCGTGTTTCCGGACGTGGAGACCTGCTGCAACGCCGTCACCGTGCTGAAAAGCCAACCGGTGTCGGCCGTGGAACTGCTGGACCGACGCAGTCTGCGTTCGGTGCAGGACAAACCCGGCATGCCCGCTTTCGTACAACAGCTGTCGAACAATGCCTGCGCGCTGCTTATCGAGTCCCGCGCCGCATCGTCCACATTGCTGCAGGAACAACTGGCGCACATCACGGCGTCGTTGACTTCTTTCCCGGTGGAAAAACAAGTCGACTTCACCGAAGACCCGGTGGAAAACGCCCGGCTCTGGGCAATCCGCAAAGACACCTTCCCCGCTGTCGGCGCGGTGCGCAAAACCGGCACCACGGTGATCATCGAAGACGTGACCTTCCCGGTTGAACAACTGGCCATCGGCGTAAACCGCTTGATCGAGCTGTTCGACAAACATCACTACGACGAAGCGATCCTTTTCGGACACGCGCTGGAAGGCAATCTGCACTTCGTCTTCACCCAAGGCTTCAACAACCCGGAAGAAGTCGCACGCTATCAGGCGTTCATGGACGACGTGGCGCAACTGGTAGCGGTGGAGTTCGGCGGCTCGCTGAAAGCTGAACACGGCACCGGGCGCAACATGGCGCCCTTTGTCGAACTGGAATGGGGCAGCGATGCCTACCAGTTGATGTGGCAGCTTAAACGTCTGCTCGACCCTAATGGCATTCTCAACCCGGACGTGGTGCTCAGCGAGGATCCGCAGATCCACCTCAAGCACCTGAAGCCGTTGCCGGCCGCCGATGAGATTGTGGATAAGTGCATCGAGTGCGGCTTCTGCGAACCGGTCTGCCCGTCGAAAGGCCTGACCCTGAGCCCGCGCCAGCGCATCGTGATCTGGCGTGACATTCAGGCGAAGAAACGCGCTGGCGTGGACACCACCGAACTCGAAGCCGCTTACGAATACCAAGGCATCGACACCTGCGCCGCCACCGGCCTCTGCGCGCAGCGTTGCCCTGTAGGAATCAGCACCGGCGAGCTGGTGAAAAAGCTCCGCAGCCGGAAGGCAACTCATACAAAAACCGCCAATTGGCTGGAAGGTAATTTCGCCACTGCGCTGCAAGGTGCACGTTTCACCCTGCACGTGGCCAACGGTGCACGGATGCTGCTGGGGGCGCCACGATTGGCAAAGCTTTCGGCAACGTTGACGAGCCTATCCAAAGGTCAGGTCCCGCAGTGGACCAACGCCATGCCCCAACCGGAAAAAGCCATTCGCTTCAGCCCGGCCGTGTCGGACGAACGCCCTCGAGTGGTGTACCTGGCGGCCTGCGTCTCGCGGGCAATGGGCCCGGCGGCGGGTGATGAAGAGCAAATGTCGCTGTACGACAAAACCCGTGGGCTGCTGGAAAAAGCCGGTTACCAAGTGGTCTTCCCGGACAACCTGGACAACCTCTGCTGCGGGCAACCGTTCGCCTCCAAGGGCTACGCCGAACAGGCCGAGCAAAAACGCCAGGAACTGATCGGCGCCTTGCTGCACGCCAGTCGCGGCGGGCTCGACCCGATCTATTGCGACACCAGCCCCTGCACCTTGCGACTGGCCCAGGACCTGGGTGATGTGCGTCTGGACCTGTACGACCCGGTGCGTTTCATTCGTACGCATCTGATGGATCGTCTGGATTTCACGCCCCAGGATGCGCCAATCGCAGTGCACGTCACCTGTAGCACCCAGCACCTTGGGGAAAGTCAGGCGTTGATCGATCTGGCGCGCAAGTGCAGCAAAACGGTGGTCATCCCCGAAGGCATTCACTGTTGCGGATTTGCCGGGGACAAGGGTTTCACTACGCCGGAATTGAACGCTCATTCGCTAAGAACGCTCAAGAACGCGGTTCGGCAATGCAGCGAGGGGATTTCTACCAGCCGCACGTGTGAGATAGGTCTGACGCAACACGGCGGAATTAACTACCACGGGCTAGTCTATCTGGTGGATCGGGTAACGCAGGCGAGGGTTATGTACGAAAAATAGAACCCTTATGCGCTGCCGTAGTCCACAGAATAAGCCCGGAAATTACCGGGCTTTACCCAAACTCGGCAGCCCGTCCTGACGGCCAGCGATGCCTGGACCCTCAGTTCAAGGAGATACTCATGAAACGTTCTGTACTGTTAGGTCTGTTCGTTACTGTCTCGCTGATGGCGTCCACCTCGTTTGCCGCCGAAGACCTCTGTGCGGTCAACTTGAAAACCATCGAAAATGCCAAGACACAGACTCCTCCTGAGATGACTGATCAGGTAATGGAAAGCGTCACGAAAGCCAAAGCCGATCAGGCAAAAGGCACCAAGGAAGGGACGGATGACTGCATCGCCGAGACCGAACAAACTATCCAGCAAATCAAGAACGCGAATAAAGGTGGGAAGTAATCCAGTACAAGGCCAACCTTCGGGTTGGGCTGGTGGCCCCCGGAGCCACCCAATATGAAGCAAACCAAAACCCGCCAATTGCGGGTTTTGTTGCATCTGGGTTGCTCACGTGGAAGAGGCCACCAGCGAAAAGAAGCGATTGCGCCAGCGTTTAAAGCCATTGCTTCTATCAAACAATTTTTTCATAGCCTTTCTGAAAAAACCGAATTCCTGCGCTGCGTCGTAGTCTTTTAAGTAGGCCTCATTAATCGTGGCTTGTTTTTCGACCTCGGCCGAGCCGCCCGCTCATACGGCAGCACCGAGACCATCAGTTCAAGGAGATATCCATGAAACGTACCGCACTTGCTGGTTTGTTCATGTCTGCTGCAATGTTGGCCTCTCCCGTATTTGCAGCGGACAACGACCTTTGTACGAGCAAGCTTCAAGAGCTCAAAGCCAAAGTGACATCACTGCCGGCGAGCTCCGATAACACCACAATGGAGATCAAAAGACTGCTGGCCAGCGCCGAAGCTTCAAAAGCCTCCGGGGACGACAAGAAATGCGCCACCGAGGCCATCCAGGCATTGGCGCTGACACACTGAGCAACGACCCATGATCACTCGCGGCCAACCTTCGGGTTGGCCTTCTGAGCCGCGTTGGCGTACACTGCGCACGTCTGTTGCTCACTTGATTCACCGAGCAACAGGCTCGGGGCCGTTTAGGATTCGACGCCGGTTGCGAAACTTTAGGTGCATGCCGAGTTGGTAACAGAACTCGTAAATCCACTGTTGCAACTTTCTATAGTTGCCAATGACGAAACCTACGGGGAATACGCTCTCGCTGCGTAAGCAGCCTTAGCCCTTCCCTCCTGGTACCTTCGGGTCCAGCAATCATCAGGGGATGTCTGTAAACCCAAAGTGATTGTCATATAGAACAGAATCGCCGTGCAGTACGTTGTGGACGAAGCGGCTAAAACTTACACAACTCGCCCAAAGCACCCTGCCCGTCGGGTCGCTGAGGGTTAACTTAATAGACACGGCTACGCATGTAGTACCGACAGCGGAGTACTGGCGGACGGGGGTTCAAATCCCCCCGGCTCCACCAAATACTAGTTTCCACATGTTCCCACATGACTCGGAAACACCCCAAGAAGCCCGCCCCGCGCGGGCTTTCTTGTGTCTGGACATCCCCGAATGAACCCACACAGCATTGCACCCCGTGTATGCCTCCTTGTATGCTCGCCTTATAATTGAAACTGGGGCATACACGCATGAAGCGTTCGGAAATTAAGCGCCGTCCGATGGCAGACACCACCCTGGCCAGCCTTGAGCCTGAAGCCAGCACCTACCGTGAACTGGATGGCGCCGGGCTCTATCTGCGAGTGAAGCCCACCGGCCAGAAATCCTGGGAGCTGCGTTACAAAAAAGCCGATGGCAAATGGTCCTGGCTAGGCTTGGGAGGCTACGGCAAGGGCAGCCACCAGTTGACCGGCGAACAGGCACGTCAAAAGGCGGCAGAGCTACGCGACAGCACAATGAAAGATGGCAGCATGCTCGCCACCCAGCGCGCCCAAAAGGCAGCGGATCGCGAAGCCGCCAATAACACTTTCGAGCATCTGGCCCGCGAGTGGTACGCCAACAAGCGCAAAGGCTGGAGTGCTGGCACTGCCACCCGAACTATCGGCGCCCTGGAGCTTCATGTGTTCCCGGTTTTTGGCAAGCGACCCTATCAAGGAATTCTGCCGATGGAGTGGATGGAGTTTCTGCGCGGCATGGAGCAGACCGGCATTGTCGAGCAGACCAGCCGAGTACGCGGCATGTGCCGGGAAATTTACGACCTGGCCCGTGTGACAGGTCGCGCTACTCACAACCCGCTTGAAGGGCTGCACAAGTTTCTGCTGACTAAGCCAGCCGAAAATTATGCCCATGTTTCAATCGACGAGCTGCCGCCTCTATTGCGGGCCCTCAGAGCGTACCCAAGTGCGGCAGACGTTCGTATCGGTCTGCACCTGCTGTCTATGCTTGCCTGTCGTCCGTCTGAACTGCGAGAGGCCCGGTGGTCTGAGTTCGATTTAGACGGAGGCCTGTGGATCGTTCCCGCCGAACGAATGAAGCGTCGTCGTGAACACGTAGTGCCCTTGCCACGCCAAGCCATCGAACTGCTGCACGCTCTGCACAACATTACCGGGGCGTATTTGCTGCTGTTCCCAGGCCGTAGCGACACCACCAAGCCGCGCTCCAATACCGTTTTCCTAATGGCCTTACGTCGCCTTGGCTATGAAGGTCGGCAGACTGGCCACGGGTTCCGCCATATTGCCAGCACGATCCTCAACGAACACGGCTTCGACGAAAACCATATCGAAGCCCAGCTATCGCACGTCAAAGACGGAATTGCCGGGGTGTACAACAAAGCCCAATACCTGGCCCAGCGAACGACGATGATGCAGTGGTACGCCGACCACTTGGACATACTCGCTGTAGGCAATGTAGTGGAGTTCAAACGGGCACAAACTTAACATCTAAATCACCCGATGATTGACTTACCACTTAAGCGTTACAAAGAGGCGAACAACCGTGGGCAGCTATTACATAAGCGAGAAACAGGCAGCTCTGTTGCTGTCGAGACTTACAGGTCTAAACATCAACATTGACGACATGGATACATACTCCAACTCTGGAATAGCCCCTGCGTACATTAAATTTAGGCCTAAGGACAAAACTCAATATCCCGGAAGTAACTTTCAATTTGTGCAGCCGTCTATTGTTAGCGAAGTAGGGCTTAGCAACCTTACCGATATTGATGCACAGGGCTCGATGCAGATCCTGCCCTTTCCAATACCCGATTGCGGGACAATAAACAGTTCTATAGGAATTACATTCGCAGTCTTCGTAGCAGATTCAGATAGACGATTGATTGCAGTTTCCGACTCTCACTACGAGCGGGTATATGCACCTCAGGAGGTAACATTAGCGGCAAAAAACATCCTGCGCGCCTCGTCGGCAGCAAGCATTCCGGTTATTAATCACACCTGCGGTGAAACGTGGGAAATCGAGCGCGATCATGACCACGACGCGCTTACTGCATACATCATAAGTCCATTCGCTAACAGCAATGGTGTGCATGTTGATAAACGCCATCGCAAAGCTGGGGGTGACAACTCCAAGGACGAAGACCAACCATGCATGCGGCTGATTATTGCCGGAATGCTAGAGCTTATTCGGGAGGCTCGCGGGGACAGCTACAACAAAACGAAAATAAACAACGAGCTACGAGAACTCATGCCCCAAGCCACTTATAGGGGAATGAGTAAAAAGAGCATCGACGTAGCGTTTTCGGCGGCCTCCCTGGCAAAAGAGAATGCAGAGATTGAGGCTGGAATCCAGCCCCAGCGCCCGCAAAAACACACAAAATAGTTTTGCAATTGCAATGACTCCGCTAGATCGGGTGCATAACGTGGCAAGCCTCAACCGTATGGAGGCGTACAGATGCATCCGAATAATCCCAAGCCTAGTAAGGGGCTGATCCGCCAGCTTGCCCTCTGTCATTGGCTGGACGTAACACGATCCGGCCTTGAAAAACTGAAGGCGAAAGACCCGAACTTCCCCCTGCCGATCAGGGATGGTGACTCCCGCCAAGCTGCCACTTATTACGTCATGGCCGAAGTGGAAGCCTGGCTGCAATCCAAGATTGCCGCCCGAGACAAAGCCCAAGGCGAGCACTCTGGGGTTGCGAAACAGTGAGCGACCCGAACGTTACGCGCTCCAGTCGTGCCCTTTTTGTGCAGTCGTGCCCATGCCCAAGGCTGGGCACTACTGTGGGCACAAGGGCACGACTGCCGAAATCGGTTGCCAGTGATAGCTTTCGCGGTTATCGTTTTACGGTCGCTGCAAATTCAGCGACCGGGCGTCGCGGCCCGATCAGCAAAAGGCGCAACAGCGCCCCCATTACGATTGCAGGCGCTTTTTTTGTGCCCGCAGTTACGTGTTATGGCGGCTGTGCGTGGGAGGACTTCGGTCCTGCCGGGACCCTTTTGCCCCGGTCCGCGAACCCGCGTACAGCTGCCACCCCTCATTGCTTCGCGGCAATCAGTGGCAGCTCCTCAGCAAAAGGAGCGTCACCCATGCTTACCCGTCTTTTCAGCCTCACTCCGTCCGAAGTCTTGAACAAGGTCGAGCGTCACCGTGCTCGCGCTGTTGCTCAGCTCAAGAGCGGTTCCAGCCTCAAAGTTCGCCATCAGCGTTATAACGCCGAAATGGCCCGCGCTCGCTTCTTTGAAGCCGTGTTGGCTGGGGGCGCACAATGAAACATCTCACTACTACCGAAGTTCGTTTTATCTCTCCTGCCCACGCACACAAAAAACAAGAACTGTTTAGGGTTAACCCGGACATAAATGTTCAAAACGCTTTGCATATCGCTTCGGATCTTCTTGCCAGTGTGATGGATATCCTCGCTGATGCAGCTTCTGGGGGAATTCCACTTGAGGGCAATAACGCCTTTATGGTGACCCACACAGTTGAAAGCGCCCGAGCTGCGCTTAATTCCGTGCTGGGAAAGTTTGAAAAAATTAACGACCTCAATCTAGGGGCGTAATTATGAAAACTTTAAATCAGCGCCCAGTTGCGCTGGCGGGATCGGCTTGCCTGGAAAAAGTACTTAGCTGCCTCGACAAAGTTAAATCTACTGGCACTAACAAATGGAAAGCGCGCTGCCCCGCGCATGACGACAAGTCTCCAAGCCTGGCAATAACTGAAACATCAGATGGTACTGTTTTGCTCAAGTGCTGGGCCGGATGTACAGCTCAGGACATTGTTTCCGCTATCGGTTTGGAGTTGCGTGATCTATTCCCAGGCGTAAAGCGCGAACGCCGCGGCCCCAGTGCTGCCGCGATTAATCATGAGCGCGCCGTATACCTAATCGGACAGTCGCTGCTCGATGACGGAAAGTTGTCTGGCGACGATCTACAGCGCTTCAACCTCGCCAAGCAACGCCTGGGGGTCAAATGAGTGCTCAAGATCGTTTTGCAGAACAGTGGGCGAAGGCCGACGGCCCCGCCGTATGGAAGGTGAACACCGTGAGCGCCGCGAGCATCAAGCCGGTGGCCATTCGCTGGTTGTGGCCTGGTTGGCTGGCCAAAGGAAAGTTGCACATTTTGGCAGGCGCTGGCGGTACCGGGAAAACCACGCTGCTGATCAGCCTGATCGCAACCATCACTACGGGTGGGCGTTGGCCGGACGGCAGCCGTTGCAGCGAGCCCGGTAACGCCCTGATCTGGTCGAGTGAGGATGACCCCGCCGACACGTTGGTGCCTCGACTGGCCGCTGCTGGCGCAGATCTAAACCGGGTCCACATCATCCAAGGCCGCACCAATGCCCAGGGAGAGGCTGACCCGTTCGACCCGGCCAACGACATTGCCTTGCTGAGGGCGACCGCAAACGAAATCGGCGGGGTGTCGCTACTGATGCTCGACCCCATCGTCAGCGCGGTGAAGGGTGATATGCACAAAGCCAATGACGTGCGTCGAGCCCTGCAAGGCGTGGTGGACTTTGCTGAACAGAATCTCTGTGCGGTGGTGGGAATCTCCCACTTTGCCAAGGGAGGTGCAGGATCATCACCGGCAGATCGAGTGATCGGTTCACAGGCATTCTCGGCGCTGGCAAGGACGGTGCTCGTGGCAGCTAAACAGGAAGGCACCGACATGCGAGTGCTGGCCCGGGCGAAGTCCAACATCGGCACCGATGAAGGCGGCGTCTCTTACACTATCGAGCCTTGCGACATCGGCGGCGGGATCGAGGCCACCCGTGTGGTGTGGGGTGATGTTATCGAAGGGAGTGCTCGCGACATCCTCGGCGACGCCGAAGCCTGCGACGAAGAGCGTCTGGATGACAGCGACAATCCAGCGGAAGCCTTGCGGCGAATCCTGAGCGCTGGACCACTGACGGGAAAAGAAGCGAAAAACCTGATGGTGGGCAACGGGTATACGCAAAAGCAGATCAGGAATGCGCGAGAACATCTGTCGATCACTACTGCCAGGGCAGGGTTTGGCGCAGACACCGTGGTCACCTGGTCACTCCCTCAAGCGACGGGTGATTACGCGGCCTTTCCTCACAGGGAAAAAAGGCCAGCTATGGATGCACCCTTGGAAGCCGAGCTGAGTGCGGATGAGGTGGCGATATGAGCACCGCCATCGACTATTTAGCGCAGCACGGTTTGTCGGCGCGCCAGAAGGGAAATCGAGTGGTGGTATCGCCCAGGTCGCGGGTCACGGATGACCTGCAAAAATATATCCGCGCACATCGTCTTGAGTTACTGGCCGAGCTGGCTGCGAATGATGGGATTGAGCGCCGCTGCCACTGGAGAGTAGTTCGGGGCGAAAGACCTATATGCACGATGGTGGGTGTACCCGTTACGCGTAACGAAGCGCTGGCTGAGGTTCGTTGGCGCTGGCCTGATGCGGAGGTGACACCGTGAGTGTTGAGGACGAAATCTACACCCGTTTGCAGCAGATGGATGTTGCTCCCCTGCTCGGCGGCCTGGTGCCGGAGAACGCCACCGCCAAGCTGCTGGGATACACACCTTCATACTTCCGCCAAATGGCGTCAGCTGGTCAATCGCCACTTCCGTACGTCCGCCGAGGTAATCGAAGGTTTTATAAAATCGCAGATATCAGCAAATTCGTTACGGAAACCGCATAAAAACGAAGATTTACCGCGTTGAGTGGCCATGGCTGTTTCTCCAATGTGTGCGTTCTCACATTGCTGACATTTATCAGCAGTTCAGAAAGCTTACGGAGAAACCCCATGGCCGAAAAACGCATGACCATTCACTTGGACGAAGACTGCATTCGCAACCTCGAACAACTAAAACGCCGCCTTGATGCCGAAGCCGGTGAGCACGCCCCAATGTTCTCTCTGCCCGCCCTGGCCCGCCACGCTATCCGCAAGTGGTGCGACCATGTCGCCGCTCCCATGCCGCGCCCCTGGGAACAACAGCCCGCTAGCGATGACGACGCCAGCAGCGAGGGCTGAGCATGGACATTCAAATCTATGACGTGATCGACGAAGTCACCGCTCAAAAGGTCAAGGCCATGGTGGTCGGCCAACTGCCGCTAACCGTCCATATCAATAGCCCTGGCGGCAGCGTAACCGACGCCCTGGCGATCTACAGCATCCTGAATAAGCACCAGGGCCATGTCACTGCTGTCGTCGATGGTTTGTGTGCCAGTGCGGCCACCATCGTGGCGCTGGCCGCCGATGAAATCGTGATGGCCGAGCACAGCTTGATGATGGTTCACAACCCGTGGACCGTTACATCTGGCGATGCCACCAAGATGCGTAAAACTGCCGATACCCTTGACGTGGCCAGCCGCGAAATGGCCGCGCTTTATACCGCGCGAACAGGCCTTAGCGGAGAAAAGGTAGTGGCAATCATGGGAGCCGAAACCTGGTTCAACGCCTATGAAGCCGTCGAAGCTGGTTTTGCCCATCGTGTAGACAACGCCGAGCGCAGCAAGCCACGTCTGGCAGCGACAGCAATGTCATTTTTGGCCACGGTTGTTCAGGCGCCAGAAGCCGCAACGCAATCTCTCCAGCGGCTAACTGACAGCCGAGAAGTCCACCGCCAAAAGCTCAACGCACTTATCGGATCCTTTGCAAGACACGAAAGCGTTCAGCGCCTACAAGCGAGTAAAGAGTTCATGACCTATAGCATTGACCAAGCCCGTGAAAAGCTGATGGCAGCCATCGGCGAAGGCACCACTCCAATCAGTAGCCAAGTCCCTTACACGTATGGCCATGTTAGTAATGGCAACATCGTCCGTGACGGCATGATCGATGCCCTGAGCACGCGCCTCGGTATCGCTCAAGCTCAGGATGCCAACAACCCTTATCGAACCATGACCTTGGCTGAGATGGCTCGCGCGTCTCTCACCGAACGTGGTGTAGGCGTGGCCAGTTACGGCTCGAAAATGCAGTTGGTGGGGGCAGCCTTTACACACACCACCAGCGACTTCGGTAATGTGCTGATGAGCGTTTCCGAAAAAGCCATGCTGCGGGGCTGGGAGTCCAGCGGCGAGACGTTCCAACGCTGGACCAAAAAAGGCTCGCTGAGCAACTTCAACCCTGCGCGCCGAGTTGGCATGTCCGGCTTCCCAACGTTGCCGAAAGTCCTAGAAGGGGCTGAGTACAAATACGTGACCTGCAACGACCGGGGCGCACCGATCGCTCTCGCGACCTATGGCGGACTGTTCAGCATTACCCGCCAGGCGATCATCAATGATGACTTGAGCGCATTCAGCGCGCTTCCTGCCCACCTGGGCCGTTCGGCAAGCCGCACCATTGGCGACTTGGTTTATTCAGTGCTGACCACCAACGCGGCCTTCGTCGACGGCAAGCCATTGTTCAGTGCCGATCACGGCAACATCGACGAAACCGGCGCCGCTATGTCCCCTGCGATCCTGGGCGAACTGCGCCGCAAGATGCGCTTGCAGAAAGATGACTTCGATACAGCGCTGAATATCTCACCCGCTTTTGTCATTGTCCCGGCCGGCCTTGAGTCAGCCGCCATGCAGGTGCTGAACAGTACGTCGGTGCCAGGGCCAGAGACCAACAGCGGAATCGCCAACCCTGTCAGCAAGATGGGCCAGCTAATCGTCGAAAGCCGACTGGATCGACTGTCTACACCGTACTGGTTCGTCGCGGCGGAGCAAGGGTCGGACACCATCGAAGTGGCCTACCTGGAGGGCGTCGACACACCTTATTTGGAGGAGCAAGTAGGGTGGTCTGTGGACGGTGTTAGCCTCAAGGTGCGTATCGATGCCGGTGTGGCTCCGCTGGATTATCGCGGCCTGGCTCGCGCGAAAGCCGTCTAAGTTTCGCACCTATACGAAGCCATCACCTATGCCTTGTCCCGACCTCAAGACCCTGACGGTCGTGATCAGTGATGCCGAGATTCGCCGCCACACTGGCGGCGAAATTCGTCAACTGCGCGACATCCGTCACCCCGAACTCCGATTCCGCTACTCCACCACCGACCGCAACAAGGGCGCCTGGCATGTCGTCGTGCGTGGCAAGTGGGGCAAAGCCGGTAATTATCCCAGCATCAGTGCCAAACTGATGATTAGCACACTGCCCACGATCCTGGCACGACGCGCAGTCGATCCCAACGCAGCCTCCACCACCACCGCCTGGCGCACCGTTGGAGAGGTGCTGACCTGGTACGCCGATCGTATGGGGCGGGACCGGGGGTTGTCGGTCAAACGAAAAGCCAGTGTTCAGTCAGCCTTGCGCTGTCATCTGGTACCACGCCTTCAGGATGTCACGCTGGCAAACCTTGACCGTGCCAGTCTCGACCGCCTGCTGATGTGGCCCATGCAAGAGCGTTACGCGTTGTCATTCGTGCGTTCGGTGTATGGCGTGCTGGCGGTCGCCTTCCGGCAGGCCATGCGCCTTGGCCTGATCACCGTCAATCCCATGGCCGACCTCAAGTACACCGACTTCGTACAGACCCGCATCAAGCCCAAGCCCGCCCGGTTACGCGGTGATGACCTACCAACGCTACTGCAAGACCTGACCGAACGGATCGAGCGTGCACCGCTGGAATCGATGCTCGCGTTGATGATGCTCTGTCATGGCACCCGACTGGGCGAAACGCGGCTGGCTCGTTGGAAGAACCTAAACCTCACCACCCGCCAGTGGTTTATCCCCGCACCGGACACCAAGACCAAAGCCGAGCACACGCTGCCACTGACCGAGCAAGCCTGCGCCCTGATCGAGCGTTACCGGACCCTGCAGAACGCAGCAGGGTATCAAGGGCCGCTCCTGTTCCCTGGACGCACTGGTACGGCGATTAGTGCCACCAACGCCAGCACCCTGTTTGCCGGTTTGGCCAAGGGTTCATGGTCGAGCCATGACCTGCGCAAAGTGGCTCGTACCGCCTGGGCTGATCTAGGCGTGGATTACATGGTGGGCGAAATGCTGCTGAACCACGCCATGAAAGACCTGGATGCGACCTACATCCACACCACTGCCGAGGGCATGAAGCGCAAGGCTCTGGAGACGTGGCACAACCACCTCGACCACCACGGCTTCACTGCCTTGCACGGTGGGACATATGCGGGACACGCGGTAGAGGCATCACCCACGCAGACCAGTATCAACGTGGCCTCCAGCGATTCTCAGTATCCATCCCAAGGGAGGATGCAGAATGATAGCGCCCGGGCGCCTCAGCCCCCAGCGCTCTGGGGGCAGTTCACCCAGTGGACGGACGTTTGAGCCAAGCGCTTTTGCCCAGTCGTGCCCTTGTGCCCTCAGTTGTGCCCACCCTTGAACATGGGCACGACTGCATAAAAAGGGCACGACTGGGGAAAAGTTGCACGAATGGATGACCGCGCAGACGTCGTGAATGGCTGACAGGGCTCGCCCCTCCAATTTCCAAAAGGTACTCCCGGACGCCACCCCCATAGGGGGTAATTCGGGCCCCGCCGTATGTCTATGTATGACCTATTTACAGAGGTTGGTTGTTGTTTAGTGAAAGCAACAAAAGCCCCAGCCAATAAGGGTTCCACCCCAGATCCGATGCAACGAAGGCTGAATCTGCCCCCCTGACACCACAACTGTCAGGTTGGCCTAAGTTGGTATGCTCGTTACGCAAGGTACTTTTGGAATGTTGGACGCGGGTTCAGATGCTCAACGAGGATTCCAACCGCCAGCGTTACGCGTAACGATCAGATGCAGGAATGTGATTACTGGTAATTTTTCTTGCCCGACACGGCACAGCAACCAGCAGCGTGTATGCCACTGTGTATGCCTTGATTCACACACCCACGCCAAACCCAACGTTTGCAGGGACATTTAAGGTCGGTTCAAACGCCCCCGGCCCACCACTTCATCATCTAAAGACGTCCACGGACGTCTTTTTTTGTGCCTGAAATCCAGTGAAATCAAGGGTTTCAGGGCTATTGAGCTCCTCAAAGGTTTTTTGAGTTCCAGCCGTTTGGGTATTCCAAATGGTATTCCAAGCTCTCCGGTGCTATTTTTTGGAATACCAAAACGGTGTCAGAGGTAGCTCTCATGCCTGCTCCAGCCCTCCGCCTCTCTGACCGCCAGCTCAAGGCAGTCAAGGCAAAAGACAAGGATTACGTCCTCAGCGATGGTGACGGCCTTCAGCTCCGGGTCAGGAGCAATGGCTCGATGCTGTGGAACTTCAATTACCGCGAGCCGGTAACAAAAAATCGTATCAATATGGGGCTGGGCACGTACCCAGAGCTCTCGCTAGCGAACGCCAGGAAGAAAGTGGTGGAAGCACGCGAGCTGCTTGCACAAGGCATTGATCCCAAAGTGCAACGCAATGCACAGGACGAAGCCAAACGAGCGGAGACGGAACACACGTTTGAAAACGTGGCCACCACCTGGTTCGAGCTGAAGAAGGACTCCGTCACGCCGGCGTACGCCGAAGACATTTGGCGATCGCTCACGCTGCATGTATTTCCAGACCTGAAAACAACGCCGCTCTCGAAAATTACCGCACCGATTGTCATCGAGCTACTTCGCCCAATCGAGGCCAAAGGCAGCCTCGAAACAGTGAAGCGGCTGAGCCAGCGCCTTAACGAGATCATGACCTACGGGGTCAATTCAGGACTGATCTTTGCGAACCCCCTCAGTGGCATTCGGGCGGTGTTCAAGAAACCCAAGAAAGAGAACATGGCCGCGCTACGGCCTGACGAGCTTCCGGAACTCATGATGGAAATCGCAAATGCCAACATCAAGCGGGTTACGCGCTGCCTGATCGAATGGCAGCTGCACACCATGACCCGCCCTGCCGAAGCGGCCACCACTCGGTGGGTAGACATCGACTTCGACAAACGCATTTGGACCATCCCACCGGAGCGCATGAAAAAGCGTCGCCCGCACACCATCCCGCTGACGGAACAGGCACTCGCACTACTGGAGACACTCAAGCCCCACAGCGGCCACAGAGAATACGTATTCCCGGCAGATAGAAACCCGCGCACCCACGCCAATAGCCAGACCGCCAACATGGCGTTAAAACGCATGGGCTTTCAGGACCGCTTGGTCAGTCACGGCATGCGCTCCATGGCCAGCACTATCCTGAACGAACATGGCTGGGACCCCGAGCTGATCGAAGTCGCGTTGGCGCATGTCGATAAGGACGAAGTTCGGAGCGCCTACAACCGGGCGGACTACATCGAACGCCGGAGACCAATGATGGCTTGGTGGAGTGAGCACATCAAAAAAGCAGCAACGGGCAGTCTGTCGGCAACTGCCATCAATGACACCAGGAACTGCAATGTCGTGCCTATACGGTGAGCGCTCACCGGACACCGCCGGTAACCGAAAATGACTCCCAGATAGAGTGATGGTTGATTTGGCGACAGCGGCGACACCGGCGACAACTCGCGTAATACCTGGTCTGCAGCATGGCGACAGAAGTGGCGACTGTCGCCGCTGCAAGCCGCTCTCTTGGGACTTTCTCGGCCAAGCCCACGCAAGCGGGAAGGCTACGCAAGGCAACAGTTCACACATCAGCGATCTGGTTGAGCGCCTACACCGGGAAGGTGCCGAGTTGTTCTGCCAGGACAACCGGCTGTGTTTTCGTCCCAGTGACTGGGGCCAACTCCCCCCTGTGAGCGGCCAGTGGCGCGAGCTATTGGCATACCTGCGCCAGCATGAGGAGGAGTTCCAGGATGGCCCTGGTCGGCAGGCGTGACGGTCGTAACTTTGGTTATGGCCGCCAATTGAGTTACGCCGGTCCGCAGGCACTCAAGGACTTATTCGGCGGTGGCCATTTTGCTACGGTCAAAACCCACAGCGATCGCTGGCAGGCGTTCGTGCGCTGGTGTCGATCAGAAGAGGGTCCGGGCTACAACGATGCGCGGCAAATTGATCGACAAACGCTGTTCAACTATGCCCAGTACCTGCGTCAGCAAATCGACCACGGTGACCTCAGCATCGCCACCGCGCAAAACCGATTGTCCAGCGTCAACCGCACACTCGCGGCGCTGCGCGGTGATCAGTATGTGAAAGTCCCGAGCCCGAGCCAGACGTTAGGGCAGCAGCGCTCGACGATCCGCACCGTCGCGCCACAAGGCCAGGATCGGCAGCAGATTGAGCGCATTACTCAGTCACTTCGCAATCAAGGACACCATCGCGTCTGCGCCATCGTGCACTTAGCTCGCGAAACCGGCATGCGTTTGCGCGAAGCGATCCTGGCTGATCTGCCTCGATTACAACGTGAAGCCGAGAGGTTTGGTCGAATCAACATCCAGGACGGCACTAAAGGCGGCCGCTCAGGTGCTTCAGCGCCGCGATGGGTCGCGGCTAATGAACAAGTGAAAAGCGCGTTACTGCTGGCTCAAAGCGCATCACCGGCCGGCAGCCGCAACTTGCTGGCCCGAGATGAAAGCTACGCCACGCTCCTGCAACAGACCGTGCGCTCTGCCCGCGAAATACTGCATAAACAAGGGTTGAAGGGCTTTCATGAATTGCGAGCGGCCTACGCTTGCGAACGTTACGAGAAGATCACGGGCCACGCCGCACCAATCAATGGTGGCCACGGCTATCGCCATGACCGCGACCTTGATCAACGGGCGCGCCAACAGATCAGCCTTGAGCTCGGTCATCACCGCATCGATGTGGTTGCGGCCTACATTGGAGGCAAAGCATGACCAAACCCTTCGACATTGCGCTGTTCCTGAGCGGCGTTCTGACCGGCTCGCTGGCCACCCGTCAACGCCATCTTCGGCAAGCCCGAATCATGCAAGCGGCCATTCAACAGCGGTGGCAGCGAGATAATCCCTGGACCTGGCAACTCAAGCATGTGCGCTGGTTTCTCACTCAACACCTGAAAGACCAGTCCGACGCTACCCGGTATTATTATCGACTCACTGCCCTATTGGTGTGGAAGCGATTAGGGAACAGTCGAGAACTACTGATCTGTCGCTCGAATAGCTATAGGTAGGCAGCCCACGAATCTCACTTGACCGCCTTCATCTACATTACCTTGCACATTCTCTTGCAGAACGAACCTGCTCGAAGCTCACCGCCTTTGTGCGGTAACAATTTCATCGAATACGGGTGCGACATACTGATAACTTCAAATGGCACGCTGGTTGACCCGCTTTGAAAGTGCCTCGGCCGACTCCTTGCGTTCGGAGTACCGATCAACCAAGTAGTCTTGACGATCTCGCAGAAGCAACGTGAACTTCATCAGCTCCTCCATCACATCAACCAATCGGTCGTAATAGGAGGACGGTTTCATCCGACCTGCGTCGTCAAACTCCAGAAATGCCTTTGGTACCGAGGATTGGTTGGGGATGGTGAACATACGCATCCAGCGGCCCAGCACCCGGAGTTGGTTCACCACGTTGAAAGATTGCGAACCACCACAGACCTGCAGTACTGCCAATGTCTTGCCTTGGGTGGGACGGACAGCTCCCATCGCCAGCGGTACCCAGTCAATTTGTGCTTTGAACACCGCGCTCATAGAGCCATGTCGTTCTGGGGAGCACCAGACCTGGCCCTCGGACCACTGCATAAGCTCACGAAGCTCGCGAACCTTCTCATGGGAGTCCGGCGCATCGTCCGGTAACGGCAAACCCGATGGATCGAAGATTCGGGTTTCGGCGCCGAATTGCTCCAGCAGGCGAGAAGCCTCCTGCACCATCAACCGGCTGAAGGAACGTTCACGGGTAGACCCGTAGAGCAGCAGAATCCGCGGCTTGTGAGCAGACGGTTCCTTCGGCTGAAGTTGCTCCAGCGAGGGTAGATCAACCAGCTCTGGCTGGATGTTTGGCAAGACGTCGTTCATTCCAATCTCCTTAAATCCAATGGTTAGAGAGTACCGATGCGGTCGAGCGCTGCTTTGAGGTCATCCACACCCATTTGCCTTACAGGCAGAGCTATGAATGCGCGGACCCGTTCCTCGATCTTGGCTAGCGTCACTTGGAACGCGGCTTCGATCTCCGCTTCGCTACCGGTCGCGACGGATGGATCAGCCAAGCCCCAATGGGCTTTGAGAGAAGGGCCGAAGAAAATCGGGCAAGCCTCGCCTGCCGCACGATCGCAAACTGTAATGACGATGTCCGGTGGCGAACTTTCAAATGCATCCGAAGCCTTGCTTGATAGGCCTTCGGTAGAAATGCCGGCGGCTTCCAGAGTCTTCAACGCCTGAGCATTGACCTTGCCACTTGGAAAACTTCCCGAGCTCACAGCTTCCATTACCTCGGGCGCCAAGAGATTGAACAGTGCTTCAGACAATATGCTGCGGCAGCTGTTGTGGGTGCACATGAACAAGACTTTCATTAATTATCTCCGGTTCAGAAGCTCAGGCGGATTGCCAAAGCGGCCAGGGTGGCAAGCAGAATAGGTAGTGTCAGGACGATGCCTGTGCGGAAGTAGTAGCCCCAGGTAATAACGATGCTCTTGCGGGCCAACACATGCAGCCATAGCAAGGTGGCCAAGCTACCGATCGGGGTTATTTTTGGCCCGAGGTCACAGCCGATGATGTTGGCGTAAATCATGGCTTGTTGAACAACACCAGTAGCCTCAGAGGAATGTATCGATAGCGCCCCCACCAAGACGGTGGGCATGTTGTTCATAACAGAAGACAGTCCTGCGGCGAGTAACCCCGTACCCAGGGAAGCGCCCCATATGCCATAGCCAGCAAACACATTCAGGATCTGCGATAGATAATCTGTGAGGCCGGCGTTACGTAAGCCGTAGATCACCAGGTACATGCCAAGCGAGAACACTACGACCTGCCAGGGCGCCTCCTTGAGTACCTTACGTGTCGAGATGACATGGCCGCGCGCGGCGATCAAGTAGAGGATCAAAGCGCAGACTGCGGCAATGGCACTGATTGGCACGCCCAATGGCTCGATAACGAAGAAGCCGACCAACAAAAGCCCGAGTACCCACCCTCCAGCAATAAAGGTAGCCCTGTCGCGGATGGCAGCTTCGGGTGCCTTGAGTTGATCGAGGTCATAGGTGCGCGGTAGGTCCTTATGGAAGAACCACAGCAGCATGGCCAAAGTGGCAGCAATGCTGACCAGGTTCACCGGCACCATGATCGACGCGTACTCACTGAAGCCGATGTTGAAATAATCGGCTGAAACGATGTTGACCAGATTGGACACTACGAGAGGCAAGCTTGCGGTGTCGGCGATAAAACCAGCAGCCATGACGAATGCCAGTGTCGCCGCCGGTGAAAAACGCAACGCCAGCAGCATCGCAATGACGATAGGGGTAAGGATCAAGGCCGCACCATCATTGGCGAACAATGCGGATACGGCCGCCCCAAGCAAAATGATGAAGGCGAACAGTTTGCGACTGCTACCAGCGCCCCACCGAGCCACATGCAAAGCAGCCCATTCAAAAAAACCCGCCTCGTCCAGCAACAAGCTAATGATGATGACGGCGATAAACGTGCCAGTGGCGTTCCACACGATCTGCCAAACCACAGGAATATCAGACAAGCTAACCACACCAGTCAGCAGTGCAACTAATGCCCCCAGTGCTGCGCTCCAACCTACACCAAGCCCCTTGGGTTGCCAGATAACGAGAACTATCGTCACAAGAAAAATCAAAAACGCGATCAACATGAGCACAACTCAATCAGCAAAAAAGGGAGGTCAAACACAAGCGGCCGTGTTTTGGGGTCTTCCCCCCATCTCGGCGAGACGCATGGCATCTGTGTTCAACCAGTCCTGATTAGCATCGACGGCGCTGTTCAGCATCGTTCCAACCCACTCAGGCAAGGATGGGTGCAGGCGGTAATACACCCACTGTCCCTGACGACGATCCATCAAGATTCCGGCTTCTCGCAGCTGAGCGAGATGACGGGAAATTTTCGGCTGGCTTTGATCGAGTGCGCAGGTGAGCTCGCAGACACAGAGCTCACCCTCTCTTGCAATCAGCAAGGTCATACGAGCTCGAGTTTCGTCAGCCAAACACTTGAAAACGGCGGGGGGCGTCAAGGTTTCCTGCATGTGACCTCTTGGTGGGGACGCTCACTAGCGTGGCGGCCAAAATATCCGGGAAACCGAATATACGAAAAACCACATATGCGGTAAAGCACATATTAATATCAGACTGCCTCTGGCGGCTTATCAAGCCAAACCTCAACTCGGACCTATACTGAGCCCCAATCAGTCTCTCTTCAGAGCCCCCCCATGAACGAGTCAGATATTTCTGTTCGACTACTTGATGTCGACCAAATCGACGGTTTGGCGATTCAGCTGAACTCGGCGGGATTACCAACCCAAGACCTGCTGCAGCCCAATCGAATGTTCTATTCCTTCCATTATGGAGATACGACGCTGGGCTACGGTGGAATTGAAGGAAACGGTCCCGACCGACTGTTGCGCTCACTGGTCGTTGTTCCGGCTCAAAGGCAGGTCGGTGCAGGAACATTGCTGCTACACGCACTTGAGCGTATAGCTGCGGCCGATGAAGCCTTGCACCTTCACCTTCTGACAAACACGGCGGAAGACTTTTTCCAAACTCGAGGGTACGAACGCAGGGAGCGATCCCAAGCACCGGAAGCGATATCCAGTTCGACGGAGTTCGCGGCGCTGTGCCCTGCTTCGGCGGTCTACATGGTGAAGACACTAGACTCTACTGGCGCTGCTGCCTCTGTATCACCAGATGTAACTTGCCTCAACGAACGTTAATGAGTTGGTTCTCAAATGACCAAGGAAGGAATCTTGGGGCCCTCTGAAGATGTCGAACCCGGTGCTCACCCGCCACGAATCCGTTAATGCGTATTTGAGTCTTCCTCGCAGCATCCAATCGTTTCGAGGCTCAGTCCAAACCGCAAAGAGATCAAGGTCGGCTTTTGAGTCGAACAGTGGCTTGGCATACCTGAGCGTAATCCCATACTGATCACGGTCGAGCTCATTGCTGATCAGCGCCTGTGCCGCTTGTACCTGAGCAAGCAACGGGTTGTTCGACAGACTCGAAACTGACCTCAAGTGCCGCCAAAATCCCTGTAACGAAACAGTCTCGCGGTCACCGATATACCACTCAGCACCACCAATTGCTGAGGTATAGGGCTGTCGACGGGCAACAGCAGGATCCGATGACTGCTCGAAATCCACCCAAGCAATTTCTCCCCTATACGCCATTTCCCCACGGACTATTGTGAAGTCGCTACCGATCATGCGCATGCGAGTAGCGTGCTGACCGAGCGTGATGCCTTCAGGCGTGGCATTTCGTACTGCAAAGGTCGGAAACAAGTCATGACCGTCTATAACACTCACCGACCAATCAGCATCAGAGCCCAGCACGTCATACTTCACCGCAACTGTAGGACGCACATCCGGATCTTGCTCCCTGAAAACAACACCAGGTGTCTTCTCCAGCGGCACATCATTAAATTGAAAACGATCCAATACATGCATCTGCAGCTTTCCCGCGCCCACCTCACAGTCCAGATGCAGCCCCCAGTTTCCCGTGCGCTGATCAGTAGTTTCAGGGGTCAACCTTCGGTAGTTGCTCGGTGAAATCTGATCGGTGGGATTGATCCCATCAGCACGCCCCCACATCACCAGCTTTTTACCCAGGGCAGGCGCGCACACCGTCTCGCTGCTTTTCACATACAGCTCATTGACTCCTGCGTCTTCACGCTTCTCATCCAGACGCTCCGGTGACGATAGCGCCCAGACCTCACTGTTCAACTGCAGGCTTTCGGACGCCTGCCAATCCAGTTTGAGCTTGGCACGATTGGAGGACACCGCGTGTTTGTCATCCAACATCCGGTTGGATGACCACACGCCTGAAGCGACCTCACCTGTCACTTCCGGAGCGCTGGCATAAGCACACGCGGAGATAATCAGGGACGCGACAACACCGGCCCGCCACCAGGGCAAAAAGGACCCGCTCATCTCCTCTCCTTATTTGGAAGCTATGTTGTTCGCGGAGAAGAGGCTGTCGCTCAGCGATTCGCCGACCTTGAAGTTGGAGAAAGTAATCGTAGTGGTATGCCCACTCTGCAGGTTCTTGCCCTCGGTTTTCATTGGCTGCCACTTTCTATTCGCTGAATCAACCAGCTGGATGTCCGCGAAGGAGAACTGTTTGTAAGGCTGCCCACTGGCATCCGAGGCTTCCACGTAAGTCGTGGCGAAATTGTCCTTGCGCACCCAAGTCACGCGCTTGGCATATCCCGAGTTAGTGCGAACGCTATCCTCAGCGGGTACCGACTCAATGACGTAATGCTCAACACCGTCACGTGCCTGCTGGCTGAGCAAGGTGTGCTTCCAGTCGCCGACCTTGTGCCCCATAACATCGCCATAGCTAAAGTCAGTACCGATGAAGCTGTCTTTTTTGTTCGAGGCCACTAGGCGACGCACACGTTTCATCGCCGGCAGGTATACCCACATATCGTCATCCTGGGCCGAGCGTTCAACAAGCAAAGTCGTGGTCCCGCGAATGTCTGCCGGCGCTTCGAAGCGAACCAGACGCATGGTGTCTTGCCCATTCTCCTGAAGTTTCGACGCCATGTTCGACTTGCGAACGCGCTTACCACCATCTTTGGTCTGCAGCACAAACTCTGCATCCGCCGTGGAAGTGCTGAAGCGAGTTACAGCAGCATTGCGCTCCATGATTTGCTTCGCCTCCAGCTCTGCAGACCAACCTACCTGTGAGTAAGTCAGGAAGCCGATAGCAGCAAGGATGATCAACAGCACTGCGCCACGATCACCCGAGCGACGCTGGAAAATGAATGCTGGTTTGAAGGTCAGAATGGCGCTCGGAATGAGGGTCAGAGTTGCCAACACGCTTGCCAGCATAGCCAGCACGATGAAAGTAGAAAGCCACATATGAACCTTGTAGTCATAGGAGAACATGAGGACGGCATAGCCACCTGCCACAGCAGTGGCAACGAACAGACAGGCTTTACCAGCGGTTTTCATTGCCATTTCGACGGCCTGAGGCAAGGCCTTGCCCTGGGCTGTGTACTCACCAATGCGGTATATGAGATAGATCGCGTAGTCAGCGCCAATCCCTACCGCCATGGCGGAGATCAACGAGTTGGGAATGTTCAGAGGGACACCGAAGTAGCCCATTACGCCGAAGACCAGCGAAAGAACCACAAGTAGCGGCGACAGCACCAGTAGGCCTGCGGTGAACGAACGGAATGCAATAACTGATACCGCAAAAATCACACCGAGAATTTGCGCGATGTTCAGCAGTTTGCTGTGCACCATCACATCGGTTACTGCCAGTGTCTGCGCCACCTCCCCGCCGAACGAAACCGTTACATTTTTGGGGAAGCGCTGGTTCGCAACCTCACGCAGCTCGTTTACCAGGCGATCAATTTCAGCGTTGCTGTTGGTCCTCAACATGATCGAGATCTTCGCTCGCTGGTAGTCATAATCGACATGCGCCGAGAAGTCTTCCGGGTCGCCAGACATCGAGTAAAGGAACAGGTACTGGGCAATCAGATTTCGATCATCAGGTAGTGGATTAATAGCACCAGTGTCCCCAGATGCAGCGCCGTGCATGCGCTGGAGAAAGTCATCGATGGACAAGGTCTTACCCACGATCGAGCGCTTCGCGGCATCAGCCTGGAGCTCCCGAATAGCATTCAGGATCTGTGGATCTTTCACTCCGTCGGCCTGCCCAGTGTCGACCATTACATACAGAACGTTGGTGCCGCCAGTCTGTGCGTTCAGCAGGTTATCGTCCCGCTGTAGTGGCAGTGAGTCAGAGAAGAAACTCTTGCTCGAGTTATCGACATGCACCTTGGGCCAGCCAGCAATCGCAACACCTATCAGTACGACGAAAGCCACCAGGATCCACCGACGACTACGCGGCGTGATCACCAAATGAGCAATGCGAGCACTCAGGCGATCCCAAATTCGCGGTTTGGTCTCGGTATCAATCTGTGCCGCCGAAGGTGGTTTCAGACTGGCACGAACTGCCGGAGTGAAAGTGAATTCCAGTAGCACTGCGGCGAGGATGCCGATGCCAGTGAAAATGCCGAAGGCCCGGACGGTTTCAAGCTCGAACACTACCAACGAGAAAAAACCCAAAGCTGCGACACCACCGGCGATCACCAAAACGGGCCCCACTGCTGCGAGCGATTGAATCGTCGCCAGCCGGTTAGCCACTTCTGGGGCAATGTGCTGTCCGTTGACCAATTCGATGAAGTGTTCGTAGTAGCGCTTGAGCAATTGAACAGCGTGCCCAGCCGCAATGGCAAGAATCAGGATTGGCGTGGGCGAGTTAAAGATATCCATCGGCACCTTCATCAATCCCATGATGCCGACGCCCCAAACCACTGAGAGCAACGCCGTCACCAAGGGAAGAATCAATCCCTGGCGCGTACGGAAGGCCTCGTAGTGCAGCAAGCCAATCACCAGCACCGCGATGGGGAACAGCCAGTTGATCCGATCTGCAAAAACTTCAGCCTGCTGCAGGAACACCGGGTTTCCACTCAAAGAAATCTCGACGCCCGGCGTGTTCTCCTGGCTCAGGATCCGGTGAACATCCGAGAGCATCGCCCCGAAACCGTTAGGGTTCTCCTTCAACTCCAGCATGATCGTAGCGGTTCGCCAGTCGCTGGAGATAACCGTATCTCGATAAACCGGGTTGGCTTCAATGGCCGACCTTAACGCACTAATTTGATCGGTTGTCGTGGGGATCTGGTCATCGAGCAGAGGCTTTGCCTCAAACCCTTCGGCGTTACCACGGATACTCTTGGCCTGCCGCGATGAGAGGCTAAGTAGAGTCTGCTTGGTAACCGATGGCGCGGCATATAGCTTGTCCGTAATGCGCTTTACGGCTTCGAGCACTTGCGGCTGCAGTGCATCACCCTGGGTTGGTGTCAGTCCTATTACCACGAGGTACTTCGATCCGAAGATTTTCTCGATGGTGTTGGTGGCCTTTATGTATGGATGGCTCTGCGGGACAACCGCGGCAGGATTGATGATGACTTGCTGTTTGGCTGCAAAAAAGCCGAAGAAAGCTGATAGAGCCAGCACAAGGGCGATAACCCACCGCCGATGATCGACCACCCAAGTCACATACTGCTCCAAGGGCAATGAGCTCTTGCTGGAGTTTTCGTGAACAGAATCTACCGCTGCGGTTTTCGTTATTTGCGTCATAAGTCAGGCATTAGCAGGAGGAATTAGGAGTTAAAGCCACGTCGTCTTCGTGAAGCCGAGCGATGTGATCTTTGAGAAGGTGTTTCTGGACCTTTGCAGACGCTGTATACGGAAACGCATCCACCACGATGTATTGCGTTGGACGCCACCCGTTGAAGGTCTTGGAAAGGATTTTTTCGAGCTCGACAGTTACTGAAGCGGTATCGACCTCAGGCATGGCCACCCAGGCAAGCACGCTCCGGCCACTGGCAACATCGGTCACCAGCAATGCTGCATCTGCAACACCCTGAACCAATCGAGCCTGATGCTCCACAAGGGCTGAACTGAGAGGGATGCCATCAACGATCAACGAATCTTCCATGCGATCGATGACCTCTAATTCTGAGTTTTCGTGCAGCGTCGCAAAGTCCCCGGTTGCCAACCAGTTACTATTATTTGCTGTGCTGTGGGCAACCCAATGCCCACGGGCCATCAGCTCACCGGTGCCTTCCGCCGAGCAAGCACCGCCTTTGCATTGCACGGCCAACTCGATTCCAAATACCGGCTTGCCGTGGCGCAGAGATGCCCTGGTGCTATCGAAGCGCTCGATGGTGGCCAATGGTGATGTCTCAGTCATTCCCCAGGCATGACATACCTCGACACCAAGCTCTTCCTGGATGAACTGAGCAACATCAAACGGTAGTCGAGTACCACCGACAACCGTGCGGCGCAGGGTACTGAAGCTCAATCCGCTGGTTCGCATGTACCGAACAAGCGCTAGCCAATGTGCAGAGACTGCCCCCAAAACCGTGATGCGGTGTTCCTCGATCCATTGGAACCACTGCGCAGGATCGCGATGCGGTGGTACGAGCACCAACGAAGCACCGACCAGCGGGCAAACAAAAGGAGCGCCCCAGGCACTAGCGTGGAAATTCTGCATGAGAGGCATAACCCGATCGGCACTGTTCAACCCCATCGCGTCGGGCAAGGCACAGGCCCAGGCATGCAACACTGTTGAACGGTGCGTGTACTCAACGATTTTCGGAACCCCTGTGGTCCCGGATGAGTAGCAGACATGGGATAAGGTATCTTCCGCAAACTCAGTAGTGGTGTATTCCCTACCACCTCCAGTGCCAAGCTTGGCCATAGCGCGTAGCGGGGTACCAGGAACCAATGCTGCGAATGCCTGGGCAGCACTCGCTGTAGCCGCATCATGCAACAACACGCCAGGTCGCACCTGCTGAAGAAAACGACCTAGATCTTCCGCGCGATGCTGAGGGTTCAGAAAATGAGTTACCACGCCTTGGCTTAGCGCTGCGTATAGCCAAGCCATTTGATCGAGTGAACTAAAGCCAAAACTGACAACTGCATCTCTGGACCGAAGCCCCATGGAGTGAAGCTCTGTGGCGCAGTTATTCGCAATTTTTGCCAACTGAGCATAGGTTTGAGTTTCAACCACGCCTTCTAGAGATACAGAGGTTACCGTTGCCGCTGCATGCACCTGTGCGGCATGTTTGAGCAGGTCATGGACATGAAGCGAGAGCATTTGCACTCTCGCGGTAGGGTACTGCACGGTATTAGAAGAGTATTTGTTCATGCGGCCATAGTAGAAATCGCCGCACTCCCCCCACAATGGAACCGATGTACCATGGCGCGACAACGTGCCTGTTGCTCAATTCAAGCAAACTGCAAGTAGGTCTGAGTCAACTCATGGCGCGGCCGATCAAACACATCCCTTGCTTTGCCACATTCAATCAGCTTGCCCACCCCCTCCAGCTTCCAAAAAACTGCTACCTGGCCTGCTACACGTCGTGCCTGACTTAGGCTATGGGTCACAAGAATGATCGTTCGTCGCTGAGCCAGGCTCAGAATCAACGTCTCAATTTTTTGAGTCGAGATCGGATCTAGAGCACTGCATGGTTCGTCCATCAGCAAAACATCTGGATTCAAAACCAGCGCCCGAGCAAGACACAGTCGTTGTTGCTGCCCACCGGACAACGCGATGGCCGAACTGTCGAGACGATCATGAACCTCGTCCCACAACCCCACTTCCCGTAATGACGACTCAATACGGCTATTGATATCGGCCTGCGCTTTAATGCCGTGCTGCCTGAGCGCGAACTCAAGGTTCTTGCGAATCGAAAATGGAAATGGATTGGGACGTTGAAACAGCATCCCAACCTGACGCCGCAACTGGGTCGAGTTTTTTGCCAGATGCTTATTGTCCATCCAGCTGAAGTTGATCGAGCCTTCTACCGAGCAGCCCGGCACGAGATCGTTCAGGCGGTTGATGCAATACAACAAACTCGACTTCCCACACCCTGATGGGCCGATGAGTGCGGTGACTGAATTGCGCGGAACGCGCAACGTCACTCCCTCAACGACTGTGCGCTTGCCATAACTCACGGAGAGGTCTTGGATATCGATATGCCCTTCCGCAGCAGTACTCAAGTGAGTAACCGTCCCGTGCACGCTTGATGCAGTTCGTACAAACGGTTCAAGCGATATAGCTCTATTGTCGTTGATCATCATTCAGAGACTCCGTGTCGTGTTGCCAGTCATGCGTCGCTGCATCCAACGAGTTAAGGCATGCACAGTGAAGCTGAGCAAGGCCAAGAGCAGCAGCAGCGCCAAGGCCGAGCCATAAGCGTTAGGGGTACCGCCCGGCACATTGGTCGATAGGTCATAAATATGAACAGAGACGCTGCGCCCGGAATCGAGAACCGATTCGGGCATCCTGTCGGAATAACCGCTGGTGAAGAGCAGTACAGCAGTTTCCGCCAGGGCTCTGGTCAACGCGAGCACAACACCTGCGCATATGCCAGGCAGTGCTACCGGTACCAACACATGCCATAAAACTGACTGTTTCGAGAGGCCGAGCGCTGCTCCGCCAGCGCGATGGGCAACACCCGCGGACTCTAAGGAGAATGCCAGTGAACGCGCCAAAGTGGGCAGGATCATGCAGGCCAAGGTCAGCCCGCCGGCCAGAATTGAATATCCCAATTCCAATTGCCTACAGAACAGGCTGAGTCCAAATAATCCAAACACGACCGAAGGAATGCCCGCCAGTATGTCGAGGCTGCAGCGCAGTATCGTAGCCGGCCAACCTGCGGGATTAAAACCTTCAGTCAACATTACCGCGACGCCAAACGCTAAGGGCAAGGCGGCCGTTAAGCTGACCAACACAATTCCCAGGGTGGACACGAGAATTGGTGCGATCCCCCCGCTGCGGCCTGCATCTTCCGGGCTCGCCAACAGAAAGTCCCAGCTCAGAACCTGAAGTCCGTTACCGAACACCGTTAGCAGCGGCCACAGGAGCATCGCAACTGCTGTCAACGTCAGACCATACATCACGAAGGTCCAGACGAAATCCCGAAAGTCGAAACCGAACACATGGAAGCGCCTCATGAGATCATCTTCCTCTGACGCATACCGACCCACTCGCCCACAGCAACCAACGCGCTGACCAACAGCAACATCAGCAGCCCGGCTACGAACAGGGAGGCGCGGTGATCCCCCATCGCGTAGGGCATTTCCAAGGCAATGTTCGCAGTCAACGCTCGTACTGGATCAAACAGCGAAGTCGGTACCTGCACAATGTTGCCACAGACCATCAACACCACCATTGTCTCGCCGATTGCTCGGGCAGCACCGAGTACCATTGCGGAAAAAATGCCCTGCCTGGCAGCAGGGATAACAATACGAAGCAATGTCTGGCTTGTTGAAACGCCCAGCGCTGTCGCTCCCTGGACATAAGCTGTCGGCACCGTCTGAAGGGCTGATTGGGTCAACACCGTGATCGTTGGGATTATCATCAGTGCAACAATGAGGACACCGGCCAATAAACTCGCACCTGGAGGGCTCCAGATGTTCACTATCGGAACGATCGAACTGACGCCCCAAAGTCCGTAGACCACGGTAGGCACTGCAGCACTGAGTTCCACAAGATTGCGCAGCACGTGAGAAAGCCGCGCGGGTGCTTTGAATGTCGTGACCAGCGAAATGGCCAGGCTCAGTGGTGTTGCAACGACAAGCGCACCAATGGTCAGGTAAAGGCTCGCCAATACCATTGGGGTCATGTTGAAGCTAGCGTCCCGCGGCCACCACCCCTCGTCCGTAAAGAATCTTATAGGCCCTCCCAGCGCGATTAGTGGGAAACCTTCACTCAACAAGAAAGCGACGATCAAAAACACGATTGCCGCGCCTAGTAGAGCGAGCATGGACATGGCCGACCAGAACGCCCATCCACGCAGCTTCGTGGGATGGACCTTCGCGACCACCTCATCTGTCAATAAAGTCATGAAGAGAGCCTGTTCAGCAGCGCCTGGCCGTCATTTCGTCACCGGAATGAAGTACATACGAGTAACAAAGGCTGCAGCTTCATTGGAGCGGGCAAACGCCAGGAAGTCCTGAACCGGCTCTGTGAGAGGCGCTTTGTAAACCAAATTCAGGTCTCGGCTGATCGCGTACTCGCCCGACGCAACCGCTGCTGTCGATGGAATCTGATCTCCTAAAGGGATTAGCCGAATTGCAGCGCCCTGATCGGCTTCATACTCAGCCGAACCAATGGACACGTAGCCGACTGCAGCGGGAGAGCCTGCAACAGTCTGAATACCTTGCTGGTTGTCTCCAATAATCACGTGGGCGCGGATATCTTTGTAGGGAATACCAAAAAACCCACTGAAAATTTCCAAGGTAGATCGCCCCTCTGCCTTGCTCACGACGGTGATAGGCGAATCGTCTCCCCCCACGTCTTTCCAATTGGTGATCCGGCCTGTGTAGATTCCGACAACCTGCTCTTTTGTCAGACCAGTTATCGGGTTGCTTTTATTGACGATCATGCCGATGCCATCTTTGGCAATCAGCGCATGCTGCAGATCCTGCTCTTCAGGTTTGAGCTCTCGGGAAACCATGCCAAGCACAGCCGTGCCGCTGCGCACATCCATAATCCCCCGAGCACTACCGCCTGCCTGGACCTCGATTCTAATGCCCGGATGTTCTCGCTCGTAAGCTTTGGCGAGTTCACTTATCAGCGGTGCGATAGTACTAGCCCCCACAACGCTGACACGCACGGCCTTGGCTTCAGTCTTTTGATCCGTCTCACGATTGCAGCCTGACAGGCAGAGCAACGCACCCAGCATCCACAGCGCAGGCACGCCAACGTGCCGGGCAGTCCAGGTTCTTGTATTCATTTCTTCCCCGATTTCCATGGGACACATCGAGTGACCGATGCGTCTATATCTGACTAATCGTAAGGCGGAACGGACCGAACTTTGAATAGAAGCTATGTACTATGGCAGTACGCCAGCAGCCTCCTGACAATTGCCGCGGCAAGGGAATGTCCTTGAGCCTAATGGGAGGATATAAAAATGAACGAAGTTTCTGCCGGCACACAGCCAAATCAGCGCGCACCAGTCGACTTACGTGCTGTAAACCGCCGAGAAGAACTGAGCACTGAGCACAACAAAAGCGACGGTTATTTCAACCTGATCGCGTACATCGCTTCCAACGCAATCGCTGGAGAGGTGATGGCGGTAGAGAACTATTCGGAAATGGTGCCGTTGATGCCAGATACCGAAAGTAAGATCGAAACCGTCAAACAAGCCTACGAAGAATCAAAACATATTCTGATGCTGGCCAGCTTGGGCAAACGCCACGACTACATTGTGATGCGTGAGATCGTGGAGCCGCAGTGGTTCAATATCCGCCGCCACTTCAGCGCTGCTGTTCAAAATAAGGACCTGGCTGCGTGCCTGATCATTCAGGACCTGATGACCGAAACCATGGCCATCGTGCTGTACCGCACCCTGCAGCGCCAGGGCGATCCGGACACTTCAGCACTGGCCGGAAAGATCCTGGAAGACGAACTGGAACATCTGGAAATCGGCCTGGCACGTATCCGTGGCCTGATCGCCAAAGACCCGGAAGGTGTTCATGAGAGCCTTAAATGGGCCCACCATCGTGTAATGCCAGAGCTGTTCAGCATGGTGAGCACCAGTTGCCACTTCCTCTGCGACCGACTGAACATTGACTGCGGTGCTCTTTCACTTGGTGATCTGAAGACCGACATCGACGAAATTCGCATCGAAGCTTTGGACACCTACGTAGAAACCCTCGATAAGGCGAACTTCGATCCGGTTGTCACGGCGGCACTGATCGAGTCGATGCAAACCTATGGCGGCACCCCGTCAATGAACGCTGGGCTGGCCAACGCCTGACGCGTTGCATCAGCCCGCTCTCATCAGTACCGGCGGAGCTCATATGTCCGATAACACAACCTTAACGCAGGGTATTCAAGCCTTCTTCGAGTTTCTGCTCATGGACGGTGCCCTGCTCATTGGGCTTTTCCTGCTGGTCACCTGGTTTGTGGTAATGCTGCAACAACGTATGCCCTTTCAAGCGACACAAGGCTCGCTGCTTGGGTCCTCGGGCTGGCGGTCGGCATTTGCCGCCAGTGTTGGGGGCGTCATCACGCCCTTTTGCTCCTGCTCCACGATTCCAGTGCTGAGCGGCATGCTCAGGGCAGGCGTTGGCTTCGTGCCCAGTTTCGCTTTTCTGGTGGCCTCGCCAGTAGTGAACGAGGGTGTGTTTATTCTGCTGTTCCTCACTGTGGGTTTTGTCCCTGGCGCTGTTTTCATCATCGGCGGCCTGGCCCTGACTTCCGCTGCTGGTGTAGTAGCAGGAAGGCTCGGACTGGCAAGACACGTGACGATAGCACCTGCCCCCAAGAGCAGTGCCGCCTTCCTGGGCCAGGGGATTCGAACTTGGCCCGGTTGGAAACCTGCGAGTCGATTCGCTTGGCTTGCAGCGAGGCAGGAGTTGCGGACGGTCGCGCCGTATCTGCTGATCGGTTTGTTCATCGGAGGCTTGATCTACGGTGCCGTACCGAAAGACACACTGATGAGCCTCGTCGATCGGCTACCGGCCGGGTGGCTGTATCTGGCATGCGCCTTGGTCGGCGTACCGCTGTACATCTCTCCCATAGCAGCACTGCCAATCGGATTTGCCCTAATCGAGAAAGGGTTTCCAGTCGGACCGCTTGTGACCTTTTTGGTGGCGGCAATTGGCACAAGCCCTCCCGAGATCATGCTGCTGTTCAGGCTTTTCAAACTCCCACTGGTGATAGCCCACACGCTAACAGTCATTGTTTGCGCTCTGGTCCTTGGCCTGGCTGTCGCACTCGTGCTGTAACCATCTAAATAAAGAGGGCAAGACATGCTCAATTTTTTCAAAAAGACTTCGGATGCAGATATCACCCAAGTCAAACGCGCATTGGGGCCCGAAGCTATCGTGGTGCTTTCCGCAAGTTGCTGTATGCCGGGCACTACGCAGGTTGACGAACAGATCGAAGCGGCAGCACGTAACGCATTGACGCAGGCCAAGCTGGACTGGCCGGTCCTCACAATTACCGTGACTACTGCGCAATCGATCCTTCCGAAGCTATCTGCAGAGCTGAACGCAAAAGAAGGCGCGGTAGCCCAGCAAGTCACGGAGCTGTTCATGGCTCATGGTCTGAGTGCATTCCCGATCGTCATTGTTGACCAGACTCTGGTCTCCTACGGTGGAGAGCCAGACCAAGCGATGATTCATAACGCACTGGTTGCAGCTTCTGAAACCAACCTTGGTCTCACGAGTGGAGAGGTCCGATGAAAACGCCTCTCCAGACCCCACGCCACGGAAAACGTGTCTTCCTAACAGGAGGTACGGGATTCCTCGGAGCACTCATGGCCGCTCAAGTGCTTAGCGATGACTGGGCAGATCACTTGGTCATCCCGACCAGGCGAGGTGACCATAAGATTGGTATTCCAGAAGAAGTGCAGCGTGAGCTTCTGGCATTGGGAAGAAGTGCTGACGAATTCGAGAAAAAGGTGACCACTGTTTACTGGCAGGGTGCTGAAACGGCATCGGTAGAGCTGCTGGAGAGCATGCTTCGCTCAGGAAATGTGGACACGGTAATCCACTGCGCAGGTTGCCTCGATTACTTCGATAATGAGGCGCTGCAAGCTCTGAACGTCGATTTCACTGCAAGGCTTACTATCGCGGCCAAACAAGCGGGAGTGAGCTTCTTTATCTTCGTTTCCACGGCCTACTCCGCTGGCTACTCTGGAGGTGTAGTGCCAGAAACGGCGCTGAATGAACCGCCCAGCGATCCTACCAACTACACGCTGACCAAGCGGGCAGCTGAGCGCGTAGTTACTGAATGTGGAATTCCATTCCTTGTTGTCAGACCATCAATCGTGATTGGTAGCTCTGCTGATGGTCGCTACAGCGGTAAGCGCTATGGCCTCTATCAACAATGGATGGGTATCGAAAGGCTGCTCTCCGATCGCCATCACGCCGAACTGCATACGGTCGCTACGGACCAAGCGCTCAATCTCCTGCACCAGGACGTTTTCCAAGCCAGCATCGCAAGCGTATTTCGGTGGGTGCCCGAAGGTGAATATGTCAACCTGGTCGTTGACGATCAGACCAGTCCGTCGATGAAAGACCTATGGCGACTATTCTGCGAAGTCACGCGCCCTAAGACCGTAATTTTCTACGCCAGCCTCCAAGCGGTTGATCTAAAGGCCATCAACATTCGCCAGCGAGGCTACATGACGTTCGCTCAGACCAACCTCGAAATCGGTGCCTACCCTTGGCAGTTCGACCGTCAGTGGCTCAAGGTTTTGAGCCAGCGTGGCCTGAACTTCACTGAAACGACATTGAGCACACTGCAGATCTGCCAAGACCGATTTATACGTTCCTCTCAGCCCATCCAACGGTACCTTGAGCGCTTCGGCGCGGACCTGCCTGTTCGAACTGAGTACCGTGACCACCTCGATACCTGGGACGTTTCTGCCAATGAACAAGCTTGATACCGCGGCCTTTCGACTGGAACCTTGGCAACGTGAATTGATCCACACCGCAGCTATAGCGAACGGCGCTCTCGAGACTGATGAGCACTCTGACTCCACACCTCATATCCTTTGGTGGGGAGGTGCGTATTCTGAATTGCTGTCTATGTGTATAGATAAGATGCGCGGCGAACTGATCATCGCTGATAGCGATCCACGACGACTACGCAAAAGCGCCGCGATGATGGACAACGCTCGCAGCGTGCGCCTAATGGCACTTTCTGATTTGTCACGTGACGCCAACGTTATTGAACCATTACTCCAGGGCGCATTACTTCGTGACATCGATGGTTACATCGCATTGGAGGAGAAACTGCGGTTTGGTGTTGAGCGTTCGCCCGCTGTTTCTGATGGCTGGGCCAGTCGAATCCTGATGGACTTCACCCTCAATCGTGTGGATGCTGAGGATGAAAAACAGGTATTGGGAGAAGCATTCCGCGCTCTGAACGTAACCGGTTGCGTGGTCTGCGCAGTACTTGTAAGCGATGAACCTTTAACCTCTCACCATACCGTCAGGTCCGCACCTGCCGGAGCGCCACTTCGGTTACCTTCAGAAACTGCTGTGATAGCTGCGTTCGAACAAGCCGGCTTCCATGGCATCACCTTCCATTGGTCGCCAACAGCAGCAAGCGCTATCGACAGAATTGGCGATGCTGAAGTACGCATGTGCACCGTCAAGGCATACAAAGGTAAACAAGGCCCATGCTGGGAGTTAGGACAGGCCGTTATCTATCGCGGTCCTTGGCTTGAAGTGCACGATGATGATGGACATGCGTATCGCCGTGGTGAGCGGGTCGCTGTATGTGCAAAAACATATGACCTGATGATGCGTGCTCCTTACCAAGGAGCCTTCCTCGGACTTCGCAGCATGAACGAACCACCGCTGGGTCAGGCCGCGCCTTTCGATTGCAACACTCCTACTCTTCGAGATCCGAAGGTGACCAAAGGGCTGGCTCCTTTTCAAGGGGCTCAGGCAGCAGCTTGCTGCTCCACAGAAAGCGGATGTTGCTAGACAAGTACCAATCGGCCGAGACCTGTCGCGAGGGATACCATTTGGCCATATAATCGAAATCCAAAGTGCATCAGGTGCCTGAAACTGGGCACCTGATGTGCTTACATCGGGCAGGGAGAGCGAATATGGAAAGCGTCAGGAACAGCTGGCAAATGCTTCAAACAAGCATCAGAACGCCATCCTTTCTAGACCTGGACGTGGACTGCACTGCCATTGGTATCGCCTCTGTGAATGGCCCCGCCGTTCACTTCAAGAAAATCCTATTTCTCGAAGGCGAAATTCACGAAGAGCCCGAAACTCTGCAGAGCCACTGTGCTTCGCTGCTCGCCCTATGGGCTGCAGTGAGAGCGCCTTCCTTGATAGATCTCGGCAAATGCACTTGTATAGGACGTCGCTTGCTCCTACAGGAGCCGACCCTTGGTAGAAGGTTTGCCGTCCACGCCACCCAACTCGACGAGAACAACCTTCTCTTTGCTGTCGTTAGTTCGACTAAGCGCTGGAACAACGTTGAAACTGCGAAAAGCCTAGTCACATTACTAGTTCAACATGCTGCTCAAATTCACGCAGCTGACGATTTCCAACCTTGTGTGCCACTTGAGCAGATAGGCGCAGGGCTGGATTGGTATCAGTTTACGACCAGGGAGGTTGAAATTCTGAAGCTAGTAGCCAGCGGAATCAGCAACAAGCAGATCGCCCGAGAATTAGGCTCAAGCCCAAATACGGTCCGAAATCAGATCCATACGTTGTTCCGCAAGGCAGAAGTGACAAACCGAACAGAGTTGGCACTTAGAGTTGCCGCAACGATTTGATACAGATGTTTACGATTTGCCGTCAGACGCTGCGAATGGCATTCCCGTTATCTTTGCGAAAGTCGGCAATGGTTTTGCGTTCCTGTGCGAATTTCCAGTCCGCTGATTAACCAAGAACTGGCAGATTTTACGTTCAGCGCAGACTTCAAAATGCTGCCTACGTTTTTTCACAGCCGGGGCCGATTTCTGCCTGTCACAACCGGTAGCCATGGGCAGTTCACTGCCGATCATGGTTACGAAGCGTGCTGGTCAACTCCGATGCAATCGGTGGTCAGATCGAATGCAAACGGGTAGTCAAGTGGAGTGCAGTATTCCAACTGGTATTCCAACTGGTATTCCAACTAAAAATAAAAATCGATATTAATATTATAAATCAATATCTTACTGAACGGATTCAAATTACCCCGGCCCACCAAATACGAAGCAAAACAAAACCCGCCAAGTGCGGGTTTTGTTGCATCTGGGGTTTGGTCATTTCTGTAGGCAGCATCACCCTCCCCGGCAAAAGCAGGCCTGACAGGAGCGTTGGGTGTCAGGCTTTGGAAGCATCATTTCAAGCACACGCTCAAATCGAGTGAGCTGTCATCAACGTATTAGTCGGCGATTCAACGCAACCGGACCTATGCTGCGGGTTTACCTGCAACCGCTTGAGCAACCAACGAACTCTGGAAGATCAACATGAACGTATGGATCGCAGCCGTCCTGGCCGCCATGGTTTCTGTGCCAGTACACGCCGCCACCGAGATCGCTCCTCATGTCGAGCAGGTCACCTTCAAAAAGGGCTCCGACACCGTCAGATCCGCCCGTTCCATCAAAGGCCCGCTCACCGCGCAGTACCGCCTAAACGCGAAGGCCGGCCAAATGATGACCGTGGACTTCAAGTCTTCCAACACCTCTGCCTACTTCAACATCACCGCGAAAGGTGCGGACTATGCGTTGTTTAACGGATCGATCATGGGCAATCACTTTCTGGGACCATTGCCCGCCGATGGCGAATATACGGTTCAGGTATACCTGATGCGCAACGCTGCTCGGCGCAATGAAGTGGCCAACTACAGCCTTTCATTAAGCCTGAGCTCGGGTAATGCGACGGACAGCAACCAGCCGTTCGACCAGACATTTGAATTGCAGGGCATTGGCTTTCACGTGACGAGCGTGTCGGCCGATGGAAATCGTGCTCTGCGCATTGCACCCCGAGGTCTGGAAATCGATAACTCAGAGATCGTACGCCCCCTCACCGGCACCATCGTCCGAGCAGAGGTCGCCGACCTTGATCGCAATGGCTCTCCAGAGATTTACGTATTCATCAGGTCACCGGGGCGCGGGATGCCGGGCGAGCTCATTGCTTACGCTGCCAATCGCAAGAAGTCACTTAGCGAGATTTATCTACCACCTGTCAGCGAGAACCCAAAAATAGCGGTGGGCTACCAGGGCGAGGACGAGTTAGCCGTGGTGGAAAATGCGTTGGTGCAGCGGTTCCCGGTTTATGACAGCACGGATGCCGACGCGGGCAGGACAGGGAAAATTCGGCAGGTTCAGTACACGTTGATGCCTGGTGAGGCCGGGTGGGTTTTGAGGGCTTTGGGGACGACTGAGTATTGAAGGATGCTCGTTGGTGAGTTGCTCCCGTTCGCCCCCACGGTCAAAGCCAAAACACTTCGGATGAAGACCCGAAGCCCTTCTACACTCACCTCTCACACGTCTAAAACACTCACCATACGAGCCCACATGACCTCCCTCAAAGACCGTTTGAAGCAAGGCAAGGATGCTCGCAAGAACTGCTCCCGCAGTTCGCAGGCGGCCATAGGGAAAGTAAATCGCGATCCGCTGTCGCTGATCAAAACGTCCAGTGAAGGCCGGATCACGTCGCTGGTCGAGTTGCGCTACGGCCGCATGCTGGTCTCGCCGTTCACCTTCTATCGCGGCAACGCGCTGCTGCAAGCCCACGACCTGGCCGGAACATCCAGCATGGGTCTGGTATCGCCCATCTGCGGCGACAGTCACCTGATGAACTTCGGCGGTTTTGCAACGCCGGAACGCAATCTGCTGTTCAGCGTCAACGATTTCGACGAAGCCCATCCCGGCCCTTGGGAGTGGGACTTGAAACGGCTGGTGGCAAGTTTCGTGGTGGCAGCGCGCGACCTGCGCCATGGCGACACGGTCGAAGAAACGGTCTGCCGCCAGGTGGTCGGCGCCTACCAGCAGACCATGCTCGAATGCGCCGAACAAAGCGCCATGGAAACCTGGTATGAGTCCATCAGTTACCGCGATCTGCGGCAGCAGGCGAGCAAAGCGACACTTGAGCATGTAGAGCGCGCCATCGAAAAAGCCGAACGGCGTACCCATGCTGAACTGCTACCGAAAATCAGTGAACGTGACGCACATGGCCGACTGATCATTCGCGATGACCTGCCGGAAATTTTCCATTTACACGAAAACACCACGCTGCTGGATGCCGACGACGACTGGCTGCGCCTGTCGAACTGGCGTGCGCTTTACGACGCGTTCATGCGCGACTATCCCGGCACACTGCAAGCCGACCGTCGTGAGCTGTTGGCGCGTTTTCACGTTCAGGACATGGCGTTCAAAGTGGTCGGTGTGGGCAGCGTCGGGACTCGATGCCTGGTGGCCCTGCTGACCGATGATCAGGAGTTCCCGCTGTTCCTGCAATTCAAGGAAGCACGGCGCTCAGTGCTTGCCGATTATGTGAAGACTAAATTGCGGGTGCGGCATAACGGTCAGCGCGTGGTCAATGGCCAACGGTTGATGCAATCGGCCAGTGACCTGTTCCTCGGCTGGACCACCGGCCCCAGCGGGCGACACTTCTATGTGCGCCAATTGCGCGACATGAAAGTCTCGGCTGAACTCGAGACGTTCGACGCTGAAACCTTTGCCGCCTACGGACGCGTTTGTGGCCGCGCGTTGGCTCGCGCCCACGCCAAATCGTCGGGAAACGCCGCACACATCAGCGGCTACATCGGCAAGAGCGATGCGCTGGCCGACGCGCTGTTCAAGTATGCACAAAGCTACACCGAGCAGAATGAGCGTGACTTCGAACGATTCCAGCAGGCCTGCCGCAAGGGCCGTTTGCGGACACGCTCGGAAGCGGACTTTGCGGCGGATCATTTGCCTTAGGCGTGTCTCAGGGCGTGAAACGGCGGGCACTCATCGACATGAATTTTTCTTCACCCCACGACCTCTCACCAACGGGTACATTGCGCTCGCTCATTCAAGAAACTACGGTTTGCCCGCCCTCCCGCGGGCTTTTTTTTGCCTGCTGTTTTATTTCCTGCGGGAGCTTCAAACGATACAAATACGTGTCCTGGACGCCATGGCATTCCGAATGCCGCGCTTGCCGGGCCATTCTGATCAGCTCAAACCCAGAGGCTTTAGCCAGCTGCTGACTCGCCCCATTGGCCGAGGATGTCGTCAGGTAAAACGTACAACCGGGCAGACTTTTGACTAATAGCTCAAGCGCCCGTCGCATGTAACCTTTCCCCGAGTACTCGGTGTTGGCCCAGTAACCCACAACATATCGATTGCGTCGGCGGGGTTTCAACCCAATACAGCCAATGACCGCCTGCCCGTCATCGGCCACGATAAACAGGCGCCGCTCGCCTGTTTCGCTGTTGAAATCAACAGCCGCCCGCAGCAAAAACGCGCGTGCTTCGTCCTCGGACGTGTGGGACCTGGCCCACGGCAGAAACTCGAAGTGGGCGACATAACTGGCATTCAGGGCCTCCTGAAGCGGTTTACACAGGCTGGGGTCGGGCGCCCTCAAGCTCATTGAGTGCAATTGCAGGGGTAACGAAAGCTCCATGCATCATCCTTAAAGTAAAAGCGGATTCCATTTTCGCCAAAACAGGCGATGTTTCCTTGTTTGTGCAGCTAACCGGAGGGCCTTTATAGAGCCATGCACTAGAAAGAGTCAGGTTTTCGGGCCCTGCCGCAATCCTCTGACGCAAATCACTCCCAGCACTGCCATAGGGTGTACCATCAAACACTGTCCATCAGATATCAGTTAGCTATGTCCACGCTAAGCGAAGAGAGCCGCCAGATCGTAGCTTCTCTGGTGCACCGCGTTGGCCCCAACGCTGACATTGCAACAGTCGCGCAAGCGATCGCATCAATATTGCAGGATATGGACGCAGCCCTCACGCCCATCATCGGCCAGCCAGGGGTTGTCGCGCTTTATCGCCGCAGCCTTCATCTGTGCGCCTCCAGGCATCCGCGCCTGGCCGGCACCTATGAGAGTGTGCAGGCCTCCCTGGATCTGACTTCCCTCAAGTCCGTACTCGTTGAGCAAAGCGAAACCGATGCGCTGTTTTTCGGTGAACTGTTGCTGACCACGTTTTACGAGCTGCTGACCACGCTGATCGGGCCCTCGCTCACCGCACGTTTGCTTCGTGGCGTGTGGGAACCTTCTTTGAGCGACACCCCTTCGCAGGAAAATTCGCCATGAGCACCAAAGTGACTATCAACCGCCTGGCCACCGGCGTGCCAGGACTGGACGAGGTGCTGGGCGGAGGATTGCCGGAGTTTTCGTTCAACCTGATCGCAGGTCCCCCTGGCTGTGGCAAAACCACCCTGGCGCATCAGATGATGTTCGCCCTGGCGACGCCCGAGCGCCCGGCGCTGTTTTTTTACCGTCCTCGGCGAGCCGCCGCTGAAGATGTTGCGTTATCAGCAGCAATTCGACTTTTTCGACAGCGAAGCGATCAACCAGTCGATCCGATACGTCAACCTGGCTGACGACACCCTGGCCGGGAATCTGGATGAAGTGCTACGGCGAATCGTCAGCGAGGTGGAGGCTCACTCCCCGTCACTGGTGTTCGTCGACTCGTTCCGTTCGGTGGTGCTGGCGAGCCAGACCCAGGACAACCCCAACAACAACCTGCCGCAGTTCGTTCAGCAATTGGGCATGTTGATGACCACCTGGCAGGCGACGACCTTCCTGATTGGCGAATACTTCACCGAAACCGACACCAACCCGATTTTCACCGTGGCCGATGGCCTGATCTGGCTGCGCCAGAGCGTTCAGCGCAACTCCATGGTGCGCAAGATGGAAATCATGAAGATGCGCGGCCAGCCGACGCTGCCAGGGCTGCATACTTTCCGTATCGCCACGTCGGGGATCAAGGTCTTTGCACCCGCTGTGCACAACTCGGTTGAAGCACCGCTGGAGTTCCCGATCAAACGCCTGAAAATGGGTGTGCCGCAGCTCGACGAGATGCTCGGCGGCGGCCTGCCTCGTGGTTACTCCTTGCTGGTGGCCGGGCCATCGGGCTCGGGCAAAAGCATTCTGGCGTCCACCTTCCTGGCCGAAGGCGCGAGAAATGGTGAAACCGGCGTGATCGCGGTGTTTGAACAACGGCCTAATCACTCCCAGAACGCCACCCTTGCGGGCCTGATCCAGAGCGGACAGGTCGGGCTGGTGGACAGCCGCGCCCCGGACCTGTCCATCGACGAAATCGTGCAGTTGCTGCTCAGCGAGATCAGCCGACTGAAAGCCACCCGCGTGGTGATCGATTCGTTGTCGGGCTTCGAACTGGCGCTGGCGCCGACCTTCCGCGAAGACTTCCGCGAGTCGCTGTCGCGCATGGTCACTGCTTTGACGAGCGTCGGGGTCAGCGTGTTGATGACCTCAGAGCTGGAAGACCGCTACACCGACCTGCGTTTCAGCCCTTACGGCACGGCATTTCTCACTGACGCCATCATCGTTCAGCGCTACATTGAAGTGCAGAGCCGTTTACTGCGCATCATGGCCGTGGTCAAGGTGCGGGCCAGCGCCCATTCCGATGAGTTGCGCCAGTACCACATCGACGAGAACGGCCTGCAAATCGGCGAGATGTTGCCAGAGCAGGAAGGCTTACTCGGTGGCCGGCCTACCCGGCAGCGTTTGAGCAAAGACGACGGATGAGCAAAAATCATGAGTGAGGCCAATGGCAAGAACGAGCAAGCGATGGCCACCGCCGCTCGCGAACTGTTCCTGCTCGGCCAGAAAACTGTTGAGGCACGGGCAGTGCTGGCGGCGTTGCAAAAAGAGCTGAGCGACGCCAACACCCGGCTGGTCGATAGCCAGCAGGTCGAGCAACTGATCGAGGCCAATCAGCAGTTGGTGCTGGCGATTTTGCTGGCGCAGTCCGATGCAGAAACACCAAAACGCACGCAGGAAGAACAACGACTGTTCCTGGAGATGCGTGAAGCCAACGCGCAATTGGTGATCGCGGCCCTCAGCGCGCAAGACCTGCAAGCCACGGCCGAACACACCCTGGAACAACAACGCAACATCCTCACCCTGGTGGCCCACGAACTGCGCAACCCGCTGACGCCCATCAGCATGATCGCCGGGCGGCTGGTGCGTGTACCCAGTGAGGAACTGCCGCGGATGCAGGCGCTGATCGAAGGCCAGGTGCAGCACATGTCGCGGCTGGTGGACGATCTGCTCGACGTCTCCCGCGCCAGCACCGGCAAGTTGCGCCTCGATTGCCAAATCGTGGATATGGTGCAGATCATCCATCAGGCCATCGATGTGTGCAGCCCGGTGATGGCTGCTCACCATTTGCACTTCACCGCTGAACTGCCCGAGTGCGCGTTGGCGGTGAATGGTGACCCGGTGCGCCTCACGCAGATTCTCGGCAACCTGCTGGGCAACGCGGCCAAATACACACCGGCGCACGGCAATGTCACGCTGTCGGTGACCGCTGAAGCCGACGTGCTGGAGATGAGCATTTGCGATAACGGCATCGGTATTTCCGCCAAGGCGCTGCCGTTTATCTTTGAGCCCTTTGTGCAGGATGTTCACGCCGCCGGCTTCAACGGTGCGGGTCTTGGCATTGGCCTGACGGTGGTTCGCGAACTGGTGGAAGCCCATGGCGGCACAGTGATCGGCATGAGCGATGGCGACGGCAAAGGCAGCACCTTTATCGTGACATTGCCGCTGGCGGTTTGAGTTTTTCCGCTGGCCACGCAATGCTTGCGCGACGATCCCCGCGAACCGGAGCGCCCTATGCCGCTGTTGTCCCTGTCCTGTAAACGCTTGACGCTGGCAGTGCTAGACCCTGAGCAGGCGGCGCTGGAAAGCGACTTCTACCGGCGCAACCAGAGGCATCTCGCCCGGTGGTCGCCGATTCGCCCCGCCGATTACCACAGCCCTGAAAACATCCGCCCACGCCTTGAGGTGCAAGCCAGCGCTTTCCATGCCGGTCTGGCGGTGCATTTCGCGTTGCTGGATCCGGACAACGGCCAGATGATCGGCGCCTGCAACTTCAGCGGCATCACTCGCGGGGCGTTTCAGGCCTGCTATCTCGGTTACCACATCGACGAATCTCATCAGGGCCAGGGCCTGATGCAGGAAGCACTGGAAGCAGGTATCGGCTACATGTTCGATGAGCAAAAGCTGCACCGGATCATGGCCAATTACATCCCTGGCAATGAACGCAGTGCGCGGCTGCTGGAGCGGCTGGGATTTGAACGTGAGGGCTACGCCAAGGCCTACCTGAGTATCGCCGGGCGCTGGCAGGATCATGTGTTGACGGCGTTGATCAATGATCGCTTTGAAGCACCGGAACAGCGCTGGTCCAGACGCCTCTCGTAATACTTCGTCTGCTCGGGCTTCCCATTCCCTTGTTCGAACTTCATAAGTTTCTGAGCGGCTCAGCGATGGGTCGCGCAGCCTGTTGGAACACCGGTTGCTCCAGCCGCGCTCGCCCATAGAACGCCAACGCTGTCAGCAAACACGCCAGCCATACGAAGATTCCAGCCCAGAAGGTGTGGGACATGTAGTGCCAGCCTTGCAGAACTCGCGTGGTGCCGTAGACGAAACCGAGCAACAGCGAGCCATACATCACCGGTTTGGAATAGCGCCAGCGGTAGCGGCGCGCCACGAAGTACAGCGCCAGCATAGTGAAACCGCCCGAAGCATGTCCGCCCGGCCAGCAGCGACCATCGCCCGCGACTTTCAGCAGATCAAAATTCTCATACCACTCCTTGTGCTCGATTTTCCCGCCGTACTGGGTCGTTTCGATCGGGCAGTACACGCTGGTGTGCCCCTTGAGGTAGTGGATCACACCGGTGCTGACAGAGAACGCGAACACCACATAGAGAAAGTCCCGACGGTGCTTGCTGGCGAACCGAAGCACCGGCGCGACTTTGATTTTTTCCAGAAACGCGATGATTTTCGAATGCTTTTCGGCCTTCAGGCGCGGCCAGAGAAACGACAGCAAGGCGCCGACGATCGCTAACTCTCCGGTCCAGTTCGGGATGATCCGCGCCCATTTATGGGTGATCTTTTCGAACAGATGGACATGATCCAGCGGAAACGTCTGCGTGACCGGGTCATAAAAAAGATCATTGAAAGCGATGTCGATTTTGGTCAGGTCGAACAGCAGGAAAACCACGACCGCACAGGCCAGCGGAATGCCGAAGTTCACCCAGTAAAAGCGGTAGCGGGAAGAAGTCAGCATTGTGTGTCCTGATCCAGAAAGTGAATTCATTCGGCGGTCACCGAGCGCCAGTCCGAGGCTTCGATGAAACCGAGCATTCGCGGTGCCTGAGGCGTTTCGGCCGAGATAAACAAAGACGCGCCGTAACCGAGGGTAGAGGCCGGCAACTTGAGGTCTTTCTCCAGTTGCGACATGCATTCGCTGTGGGTCACCAGAATCAGGTTTCGCCCGGCCACCTTGTGCGCCAGAGCGTCACGCAGCATGGTGCCCTTGCAATTGATCAACCAGTCCTCACCGACCCCGACCTTGTTGAACATGTAGCCAGCGGTCTGCGCTGTACGGATGACAGGGCTGTTGTAGATGTCAGCCTTGTTCAGCCCCAGTTGTTCGAACTGCGCACCAACACCCACCGCGACGCTGCGAGAGCGATCGGTAATGCCATCGTTACCGTTCAGGCAGGCTGCGCTGGAGTGATCGCAGCGTTCGACGTGACGCACCAGCACGATCACGTCGCCCTTGGCCCAACCGGCCGCCAACGCCCGGGCGCCGGCCACATTACCGTGGGCCAGGTCCGGTACAGCGGCCGGCTGCAAAAGCCACACCGTCAGCGGAATCACCAACAGCGCCGAGGCGAGCACGACAGCCGCATTGCGATAGCGGGCAAAACGGCTCAGATCAATCGAGCGTTTTATCCCGAACAGACTCAGTCTCAATTCCACATCAAGCCGCCTCGCCGGCACGCATCAATTTCATTCGATGCCGCGAGGGTAGAGAGGCTGGCGTCGGCAGCCGGTGAAACTCATGTGAAAAAAAGCTTAAGACCTGCACAAAGGCCTTGTTACACATCTGTCCTACAGAAACCATTCAGCTCTCGCAATTACTGCCGATATACACCTGCAACACACCTTGCTGGCGACCAAAAACAACAATCTTCCAGCCAACCGACGATCAAGAAGCACAACGTTCCTGGAGGACTTTTGATGAATAGCTGGTTCGGCAATATCAGCGTGAACATGAAGCTGGGCCTGGGGTTCGGCCTGGTCCTGGCCCTGACCTGCATCCTCGCCCTGACCGGCTGGACGAGCCTGGGCGGATTGATTGACCGCAGCAACTGGATGAGCGACATCACCCAGCTCAATGCCGGCCTGACCAAGCTGCGTGTGGTTCGCCTGCAATACATGCTGACCAACGGCGACGAAACCGCCGCACAGAACGTCCAGACCACCCTCGAGGCGTTCTCCGCTCAGCAACAAGCGCTGCTGGTGAAATTCAAGAGCCCGGAAAACCTCAAGCTGCTCAAAGAGCAAGGCGCCGTCATCGACGCCTACAAGACGTCCCTGAACAAAATGCGCAGCGCGTACCGCACCGGTAACAGCGCGCGCGACACCATGGGCGCCAATGCCGACGCCGCCAACACGCTGATCAACGCCATCAACACCCGCGTGCAGCAAATGCCTCTGAGCGACCAACGCTTCGAACAATTCCAGGCCATCACGGCGGCCAAGGAAGCCTTCTTGCTCGCCCGCTACGAAGTGCGCGGCTACACCGCGACCACCAGCGCCGAGACCGAGCAAAAAGCCGTCGGCCAACTGGACGTGGCGATCGCCAGCCTGAAACCCCTCAATGTGCATTTCGCCGACACTCAGCAAGACGCCCTGCGTCAGCTGGAAACCGCACTGACCAACTACCGCAGCGCCTTGCAGGCTTATAAAGCGGCGAACAGCGATGCGGTGCAGGCGCGCAAGGAAATGACCGACCAGGGCGCCGCCATCGTGACCCTGAGCGATCAGCTGTACCAGATTCAGCTCGACCGCCGTGATATCGAAAGCGCCCAGGCTCGCACGCTGCAGCTGATCAGCACCTTGCTGGCGTTGCTGGTGGGCATCATTGCTGCCGTGATCATCACCCGTCAGATTACCGGCCCGCTGCGCGACACCTTGGCCGTGGTTGAACGCATCGCCAGCGGCGACCTGTCCCAGGACGTCAAAGTGACTCGCCGCGACGAACTCGGTGTGTTGCAACAAGGCATCGCTCGCATGGGTGTGACCCTGCGCGACTTGATCAGCGGCATCCGCGACGGCGTCACCCAGATCGCCAGCGCCGCCGAAGAACTGTCTGCCGTGACCGAGCAAACCAGCGCCGGCGTGAACAGCCAAAAGATCGAAACCGATCAAGTGGCCACCGCCATGCACGAGATGACTGCCACCGTGCAGGAAGTCGCGCGCAACGCCGAAGAAGCCTCCCAGGCGGCGGCCGCTGCTGATGGCCAAGCCCGCGAAGGCGACAAGGTTGTGAACGAAGCCATCGCCCAGATCGAACGCCTGGCCACTGAAGTGGCGCGCTCCACCGAAGCCATGAGCGTGCTGCAACAGGAAAGCGACAAGATCGGCAGCGTCATGGACGTGATCAAGGCAGTGGCCGAACAGACCAACCTGCTGGCGCTCAACGCCGCCATCGAAGCGGCCCGTGCCGGTGAAGCCGGTCGTGGTTTTGCCGTGGTTGCGGACGAAGTCCGTGGCCTGGCTCAGCGCACACAGAAATCCACCGAAGAAATCGAAGGCCTGGTGGCCGGTCTGCAGAACGGCACGCAACAAGTGTCGGCGGTGATGAACAACAGCCGCGCCCTGACCGACAGTAGCGTTGCGCTTACCCGCAAGGCTGGCGTGTCACTGGAAAACATCACCCGCACAGTGTCCAACATCCAGTCGATGAACCAACAGATCGCTGCCGCCGCCGAACAACAAAGTGCCGTGGCCGAAGAGATCAGCCGCAGCATCATCAACGTGCGCGACGTGTCCGAACAGACCGCCGCCGCCAGCGATGAAACCGCTGCGTCCAGTGTTGAACTGGCGCGGTTGGGTAATCAGTTGCAGATGATGGTGAGTCACTTCCGGGTGTAATCCCTCGCGCAACCGGACCCCGGCAACCTGATGCTGCCGGGGGCATCCGGCCAACCCACGCAAATATGGCGCTGGCCTCGGGCAAGACCACAGCATTAAAACGGCCTACGATTCGTCGAGATTTTTCCCCGACCAAGCAGCGAGTTTTCCATTCACTCATAAAACGAACGGCTGACGGTGCTTGCCGTCATGACGCAGTAAGGTCGAGCTCCGCCTACCAGGAGTCTCATCGTCATGGACAACTACCCGCTACTCCAGACATTGATCAAGGAAAACACCACAAGCAACGATGCGGATGTGCAAAAACTTTTCAAGGACAAGCTGCAGATCACATCGGTTTTCGATATCACCCGGCTGACCGAGGCTGACTTCAAGGCAAAGGTCGAAACAGCCATGGCCATTGATGAAAAGCTAAAAGCAACGCCATCAATTATCGACGTCAAAAAACTTTACGATAATGCCAAGTGTTTTTCTGCGCAGGTCGCTCACCTATACAGAGAGCAACAGCTGTCTTCCGGCGAAGCGCAGCACCACTGGCATCCTCCAGGAATTCGTGCTGTCGAAAAGCAAGGCCCCAGCTACACCAACTTATTCAAGGAAAACTGGGACGACTCCTGCAAAGTCGATTCGATCGCTGCCATTGATTCTCCAGTTACCTACCTCAGGGCGCTGTACCTGTTTGCCTCGCAACTGGAAACCAGCGGTTCGCCTGCAACGGATAAAGACAAACGACTGCTATTGGAAAACAGACGCCCTGATCTCGCGGATTTATGGATAGATCAAAGCAGCACGTTCGACCCGCAACCCATGCTCAAGATTATTAACGAGCTGTTGGATAGAAGTATTCAGAAGGCACTGGAGACCACCTCCGAGAAGGGCATATCGACATTCAGCGTATTGGCAAAAAGACGCTATCCCTTTGCGTTGCCCTATAACGTTTCCCACCATCAGTGCCTGCTGGGCCTCAGTGGTCATAAACCATCCCTGGGGGCCTTGAACTACCTCATCAGCACTCGACTGCCCATGAGTGAGCACTTCGACAATCAATATGGTCAAGTGCTCTCATCTTCTCCCGCCGAAGCCCAAGAGTTGTTGTCGGGCCTAAGCCCTCAACAACAAACGCTACTGACCGAACCTGCGCTGGACGAGCAGCCGCAGACCGGAACAACGCTCACCGCAGAACAACAGAAGCGCAAAGATGAATATTGGACAAACCTCTATGGCACATCCGAACCCGCCAGCCTGAGCAACATGACTGGTTTTATGAAGCGTACCGAATTGAATGCCCAGCAAATCGAAGCGCTGCTCTCACTAGGCAAACATGCTCCGCGCCATCCGAGTAATTACCCAGAGAACGGTACACCTCCCCCTCCCTATGGTGCTCTTTTTATAAACGGCCCTTCCACCAGCTCCAACTTGGCAATTCTTGACGAAGCGGGCAAAAAAACAATTGCCCAAGCGACAGAGCAACGACTAATACGCCTGCAACGGATGATCCGCTTGCAACGTTGGTCGGGCATTTCTTTTGCTGAATTGGACGCACTGATCATCAGCGCCTTTGAATCGCAAGTTCCGCGCAACGCGCTCATGCAGATAGATACTCATACCGTACGTACTTTGGGTGTTTATCGCTACCTGAACCGACAGTACTCGATCACCGCTGAAGAATTCGCAGCCTTGCTTTATCAGGTATCAACCGATACCAATAGTGATACTCCGGCCTTGTTCGACCGCGTATTCAACCCCGCCCGATTGTTCGACACGCCACTGGCACTCGATGGTCGGACATTCTCCACCGACGATGCGACCTCTGCCTCTCACACCATACTGCAGCATTTGAGTGCGAGCCTTGGTCAGCCCATGACCGATGATTCGCTGTTATTGATAGTCAAAAATACGCAGCGACACCTTGGCCCTCTGAAATGCGACTTGCGCACCCTGTCATCAATTTACCGACAAGCGCGAATAGCCCAAATGTTTGGAATTTCGGTCGCTGACTGCGCAGCGCTCGCACGTTTGATGGCGGGTGAAAGCGCTTCTAAATGCCTGGCAATCGGACACGTCCGGGACATCCAGACAATTCGGATAAATATCAGTAATTCCGGCGAGTCATTTGAGCTCATTGCACGTTTTCGCATGCCTGGCCAGACGGCTTCCAAGGCCACAACGCGACTCATGTCCGGATCAACCCTGACAACCATTACTTCGAAGTTTGCCGACAGCAAAATGGCGGGATCACTTTTCATCCAGTTGCCGAGAACGGAGACTGATGAAGATATCGATGAGGATGATGTCCCCAGCATTGCAATCAAACAGTTACCGACGGTAGCAGCCAATACGTCGATCTCTCTGGAGGGGTACTTGATAGAGCTGCCAGGCAGCATTCTTGATGCATTTATACAAAATGAAAACCTGTCGGCGATCATAGCGCTGTTACCACGCAGTCAAGGCTCGAAAGACCTCCCTGAAACGAGTAACTATACCGATGTGACGCTGACGGATGCCCGTCAAGAAATCGATGAACTCAACATTACCGATGTAATTCTACAAATGGACTGGATCACGAAGTGGCTCAGCGAATCGGTGTACAACATCCCTACATTGCGATATCTACTGGCGCCCATAAGCGACGATGATCATTCATTTCGGGGCTTGCAGCAGTACCTGACAAAATTGAAGAGCGACACCGTGAAGTGCGCGGTCACACCGGAAGAAATGGCAAAGCTGTCGCTTCCCAAACCAATCGAATTGCCCACTCTGGTGGCAGCTGGACTGCTGGATGCCCAGGGCCTGGTAAAAAATATCGCACCCGCCATCGAAGACGATGTGCCACTGAAACTGGACGCTGCGCTAGCAAGCATGCTCAATCCGTTAAAGCTAGCCAAGGCAATTGAGGACAGCTGCACAAAAAAACTCAAAGACCTGCTGCTGACTGCCCATGAGCGGCAACTGCACCTGATCGAAAAGCTTTTGCAAGAAATCTGCATGCTCCCGATGAATTGCGCAAAGGCAGTGCTGTATTGGGCAAACACGTCGACCCACACAATCTTGACCGACGCTCTGAACAACGAGCTACCAGCCCTGCTTGCCCAGACACTTGCACCCGTTATGCGCCACGCCGCAGCAGCCGTTCAACTGCATCTAAGCAACAGCGCCCTTCGCCAGTTCCTAAGCCATCCCGATTGGTTGGAACCTGCAAATACGCGGTTGGCAATGACCCTGGGCAACTTGTATTGGCTGGATCGCTTCAATCATTGCATGACCACCTATCACCATCCTGAAGAAGACTTGCTGAGTTACCTGCGCCTCGCCAATTCAGACTCTGCCAATTCGGCCACCATGAACGGTTTTCTGGCCAAACTGCTGAATGGGTCAGAAGCTGAAATCAGCATCTTGACCGCAAAGCTGCCAGATCACCATGCGCGCACGATGAAGGACCTGGATTGGGTCATGCGCTCCCTCACCGCCTGCACAGCCACGGGGCTATCCGCCGCATCACTTCTCGGCGCTACCGCCCTGAACAACAACAGTCCAGCCAGCGCCTGGAAGGCTGCCGGTGAAGCCGTCATGGCCGCCAGTCATTGATCCCATTACATGCTCAAGGAATGAACATGTCCGCAACCATTGAAAAGCAACTTAACGAAACCCTGCGTGATACTCAGCTTGCCCTGTACCTGCACGAATTTGTGCCCACAAACGAGACCTTGGTGAAACTTGGGATCGCAGAGCATTTACTTACCGCCAACGACCTGTACCAATACTGGTTGCTGGATGTCCTGGTCAGTCAGGACGTGCCCACTACCCCGGTAGCCTGTGCCATTGCAAGCCTGCAGCAATACATCAACAGTATTCTCGCCAACATGGAACCCGGTTATCACACGGCGGACATTCCGGCAGACCAGATCGAAACCTGGCGTACCGTGATGCATCACTACCCCACGTGGGCGGCAAATCAGCAGCTTCATTATTTCCCGGCGGTTTATCTGGACCCGACCCTTCGCCAAACCAGAACCGAAAGCTTCCAGAGTCTGGAAAATGACATCAACCAAAACCAACTTAGCGCTGAGTCTGTACAAACGGCAGTACTGGCTTATCTGGGCAGACTCGAGGAAGTGGCCAACTTAAATACACTCAACGGCTATATAGACGGGACAGATTTCGCCAACAGCATTTATTACTTCATTGCCAAATCCCGCGCAGCGAACACCTATTACTGGCGATCTCTGGATATGGCAAAGCGCCCCAATACGGGCGTCCCTCAGGCCAAGTACGATGCGCCCGAGCCCCAGGCGTGGTCAGAGTGGCACCGTATCAATTTGCCCATCAACGAAAACACGATTGAACAAACCATCCGCCCGGTCATGTTTAACAATCGCCTATACGTCATCTGGGCCGAATGCATCTTTCAAGACAACACTCATGCTGCCAGGCAAGTGTCAGAGCCCCGTCCAGCAGAACCCAGCCGAAACCCCACGAGCCCGCAATTTCGTTTGAACCTGTGTTACAAAAAATATGACGACAGCTGGAGTACTCCACAAACTTGCCAGCAAGCTTACGCTTCGAAGGAATTCTTGCATGCCCTGACGTTAAGCGAAATCAACAAGTACACTAACACCGTTGCCACGCAGAACGACAAGCATCTGTTTCTCGCACTGTACGTTAAAGCCAAGCCTTCTCAAGATAACGATACAGCGAACAATTTTTTCTGGATGTCAGTGGATATCGACAAAGACTTCAATACCACCTCCAGTTCGCTCACAGGAGAACCTTCCGAAAAGGGCGAAGATCCCATTGAAAAGAAAATCCGATCGATTACCGAGAAATTGGGTGGTTCTACACGAACACTGCAATACAAACTTCCTGATGAAAAAAGCCTTGAAAATTTTAAACCTCCAATAATCGCAAACCGCCTCGACAAGCAATCAGGCAACATACAGTACGTCGACTTCTCATCGTCAACAATCGAACTCAGTGACGGGAAGAAGAAAGAGACTCAAGGTCATCTCAAACGCTCCGGGATTCGGCTGAACATCACTTTCACCCGACATTTGATCGATCGTGCCGAGACCAGCATGAACACATTGCTGAGCTGGGAGACTCAGCATCTTGAAGAACCGTTGCTGGAAAGCGGCGGTAAAACGGAAAAAATGAATTTCTACGGTGCCTATGGGCGGTACTTCGTGGAGTTGTTTGTGTACTTGCCATGGTTGATCGCCCACCGTTTCAACCAGTCATCTCAATACAACGAAGCCGAACGCTGGTTGCACTACCTGTTCGACCCGGGCCGTAAAAAAATTGCGGGTGGCAATCCTGACTACTGGAACGCCGTACCCTTGCTCAACGCCTCTTCAACCCCAGCGCCCGGCCAACTGAGCTATGCAATCCAGGGCCCTCAGGATCCTCATCAAATTGCCCTGAGCCACCCGGTACATTTTCGTAAAGCCTTGTACATGCTCTACATCGATATCCTGCTCAATCGTGGTGATGCGGCTTACCGCACATTGACGCCGGACGGATTGACAGAGGCTAAGCTGAGGTACATTCGCGCATTGGATTTGCTGGGCCCTCGCCCGGATCTCAAACAAACCGATGTCTGGGCACGCGTCAAACTGAAAACTTTCAGCGACGGGAAAAGTTCGTCACTGCGCGACTTCGAAAACAAACTGGGCAAAGAGGGCAAACACAAGCCTGCAGCAGACACCCCCCATCTGGCTCCGCAAGTGTGTGTACGACCTTATGCTTTTGCACCGTCGGTTCACGCTATCGATACCCCTCATTTGCGCCTGCCATTCAACCCGACGCTGATCGCTCGCTGGGAGAAGCTGGAAACTCGCCTGCACAACCTCAGGCACAACCTCGATATCGTCGGCAAGCCATTGAGACTCCCGCTTTTTGCGCAAGTCGCCGCGCCGGCAAATCTGCTGCGCACTAATCCTCAACGCGCTGCCGAGCCCGGTGTTTACCAACGTCAGCGGAATGACATCCCGCCTTACCGCTTCAGTGTCATACACGCCCAAGCCACGAATGCCGTGGACACCGTGATCCAGTTTTCAAATACGTTGCTGTCATTCATCGAGCGAACCGAGCAATCCAGTTATCAGGAAATTCAGCAGCAACATCTATGGGACCTGGCAAACGTCGCAGTACAGATTCAAACCCAGGCATTGAAGGTCGACCAGAAAAACAAGGAAGCCTTGCTGGCGAGCAGGAACATTATCGAAGACCGTCTGAATCACTACAGTCAATTGGTCGATGAAGTGGTCAATCCGGAAGAAGTAATGGCCGCCGCATTGCACCTGACGGGACGCCTTGCAGAAGTCTCTGGCTATGCGGCCCAAGCGATCGGTCAAGGGGTCAAGTTCCTGCCCAATATCTTCGGCCTGGCGGACGGGGGCCATCGTGTCGAAGGCATGCCCTTTGCGTTCATGGCAGGTGCTCAGAGCCTGGCGGCAGTGGCTCATGGTACGGGGGAGACCCTGGAACGTACTGCGCAATACCGGCGTCGCCATCAAGAGTGGACACTCGCGCGTGATCAGGCAAGGCTTGAAATCGCGCATCTGGACACATTGCTGCGCGTTGAAGCCGAACGCGAAACCGCTTCCTTGTTGCAGTTACAACAAACCCAAAAAGCACTGGCCCAAGCCAAAATGTCCTACGAGTTCTTGAGTAAGCGCTTTACCAATTCGCAGCTTTATCAATGGTTCATTGGCCAACTCTCCAGCTTCCATCAGCAGGTGTATGACGAAGCGTTGTCGTTGGGCCGACTTGCCGAATCGTGTTGGCGCTACGAGATGGCCGACGAATCGGCACAATCTTTTTTTCAGCCGCAGACCTGGAACAGTACATACCGCGGCCTGGGCCCTGGTGAGTCTATGAAAGTGGGATTACTGAAGATGAAGAATGCCTACCTTGCCGGTGGTGAGCGCGAACTGGAGATCCGCAAGACCGTGTCGTTGCGCCATCTCAAGAAAAAGGAAGATGCGATACTCGAGCTGAACAACAAGACGATTGCAAACAAAACCCTGAACAAACCATGGGATGACTCAACTGATGCGGTGCCGAAGGATGACTCAACTGATGCTGGGCCGATCGTTTCGGGACTCAAGGCGGACATCATCAAAGGCGCATGTGATTTCGAACTCACCAAACCCTTGTTTGACCATGATTACCCCGGTCACTATCTACGACGCATAAAAAGCATCAGCATCTCCTTTCCTGCCATTTTGGGGCCTTATGAGGACGTCCGCGCCATCCTGACCCAGGTCAGCGCCGAGGTTTGGGAGAGCAGCACCGCCGAGCAGCCGAAGAGCACTCAACGGGCCAATCAACAAATTGCTCTTTCGACAGGTATCGATGACAACGGTCTGTTCACACTGAACTTTCAGGACGAACGCTACCTTCCTTTTGAATACACCGGTGCAATTTCAAAATGGAGGCTGTCGTTTCCCAACCCCAGCGCTCAGAGAGCCATGCTCGAATCGCTGACCGATATCATCGTGCATGTGCGGTACACCGCCAGGGCTGCTGGAGGTGCGCAATGATCAATGCGACTTCCATCCCGATTACCACCGCGACTCTGCCCAAGGGCGGGGGGGCCATTCAAAGCATCGGTAACGAGATGGGCGCCGTCGGGACCAGTGGCGCCGCCTCCTTTGAAATCCCCTTACCAGTGACGCCGGGGCGCGGGTATGCACCGGCACTGGCGCTGCGTTATAGCAGCTCTCAAGGCAACGGCGTCTTTGGCCTTGGCTGGAATCTTTCCCTGGGGAAAATCAAACGGCGCACTCACCTGGGCGCGCCGACTTACACCGACAGCGACTTGTTTCACGGCCCCGATGGTGAGGTCTGGTTACCTGAGCGAAACAAGACAAGCGGCGTTCTGATCTCCAGGCAGGTAACGCGCAGCAATAGGGGTACGCAGGAGAAACATGCTGTCGTGCGATATCGCCCGCGGGTCGAGAGCACTTTCGACCTGATCGAGCACTGGTCCAGCGCGACCGACAAAGCGGGCTATTGGTTGATACGCAGCGCGGATGGCAGTCAACATCTGTTCGGAAAAACCACGGCGGCACGGTGCGCGGACCCCGACACCTCTTCACGGGTAGGAGAATGGCTGCTCGAAGAAAGCATGAATGCTCATGGCGAACATATTCTTTACGAATACAGCGTTGATACAGCGGCAAATCAGGGCCCTGCCGATTACCGGGCACAACGTTATCTATCTCGCGTGCGCTATGGCAACTTCAACGCCGATTCACAGTTGTATCTGCGCTCCGTTGATGGCCTTACCGATAAAAAATGGCATTTCGACCTGTGTTTCGACTATGGCGAACGCAGTGTTGGGCTGCAGGACACCCCTGCATATGAAGTGACGGCTCCAAGCCTCTTGCGCAGCGATCCGTTTTCGCACTTCGCGTATGGCTTTGAATTGGGCACTCGACGTCTGTGCCGGCAAGTCCTGATGTTTCATCATTTCCCCAATGAACCATCAATGGGTGCCAAACCGGTACTGGTGCGTCGTCTCTTGCTCACGTACCAGACTTGCGCATTGTCTTATAGCTGCCTGAGTGCGGCATTGCCCCGCTCCTATGGCGCCACATTCACTGATATGTACCAGCCGCCTCTGGAATTTACATACACCGGTTTCACGCTAACGCCAGAGGGACGCCCCTTTAAACCCTTTGAGGCGTTGAGCCAGCTCAATCACCAAGAGCAATTCCAGCTCATTGACCTAAGAGGAGAAGGACTGCCCGGTATTCTTCATCGAACGGATAAAAGTTGGCGATACAGCTCGCCTGTGCGCGATGAGAAAGGTGGCGATCACGTGACGTATGCACCTTGGAGCGAGCTGCCTCAGATCCCGATGTCAGACCACCGAAAACCCACACGACAGTATCTGGCCGACCTGAATGGGGACAGTCGTCCAGACTGGATCGTAGCTCACCCTGAGCTATGCGGTTTCTTCACACAGGATTCAAATGGAAATTGGTCCGGCTTCACACCTTTTGACGCGGTTCCCAACGAGTTTTTTCATCCTCAAGGACAGCTGGCGAACGTAATAGGGACTGGCCGTAACGATCTGATATTGATCGGGCCCCGCAGCGTGCGCCTGTATTGCAATCAGGAAACAGGCCAGTTTGGCGCCGCCACCGAAATGCCACGAAGTCGCGAAGAAGATGATTTACCGCTGCCCGGCAACTTACCCGGTGAGCTGGTGGCTTTCAGCGATCTTTTGGGCAGCGGTCAACAACACTTGGTTCGTATTCGACACAACGAAGTGAAATGCTGGCCCAATTTGGGTCAAGGTCGCTTTGGTAAGGGTCGCGTAATGGCTTCTCTGGACTTTTCCAACGAGCACTTCGATGCATCGCATATCCTGCTGGCCGACCTGGATGGCTCGGGTTCCGCAGACCTGATTTATCTACAACCCGATTGCGCAAGGATTTTCATGAACCGCGGCGGCAACAGTTTTGCGCCTGCCGTGGATTTACCCTGGCCTGAAGGGCTACGCCATGACCGATTCTGCAAGGTCAGCGCAATCGATCTGCAGGGGCTTGGCTGTTCAAGTCTTGTGTTTACCGTGCCGGGGGATACTCGCCGTCACTGGCGCTGCGACTTTGTCGACACCAAGCCTTACTTGCTCGATACCAGCAACAACAACATGGGGGCTGCCTGCAGCGTCAGTTATCGCAGCTCTGCCCAGGAATGGCTGGATGAAAAGAAGCAGTTGCTCGAAGACAATAAACCGGTGATTTCTCATCTACCATTTCCACTGTTTCTGGTGACGAATCAGAGCCAGAACGATGAAATTACCGGTAATAAACTGACCCAACACTTCAAATATCGTCGTGGTGTGTACGACAGTGTCGAGCGAGAGTTCCGGGGTTTCGGGCTGCTCATCCAAACCGATAACCCTACGGCCGGCCTTGATGCACAAGCCAGCCTGAATAACCCACCCATCCTGACAAAGACCTGGTTCCATACTGGCCAGGTCATAGACCCACTCAACCTTGATTACGACCAAAGTGACAAGGCAGCCATCGCGCTCAAAAAAACAATCCTGTCATTGGACAAAAACTCGATGGCGGACGGTATGACGAACAACCGAAAGCGCGAGTTCGCTCGAGCGCTGAGCGGGCGGACATTAAGAGTCGAAACGTTCGGCCTCGACAAAGAAAACGAAAAACAAAAGCCCCCCTATTCGGTTGTGCATCATCGATATCGGCTTGTTGAACTCCAGAGTAGGGGTATTTATCAACCCTACTCGATCGTGCAGCCGTTGGTAGCGGAATCCATCCGCTATCAGTATGAGCGCATCCCTGAAGATCCTCGCTGTAGCCACACAATCAACGTTGAATGGGACGAGTATGGTCACCTCACCCACGGCGTAGAGATCAGCTACGCGCGGCGCAAAACACCTGCTGACACCTCGCCGTACACAGATGTCTGGCAGAACACATGGTGGAACGATAGCCATGACGAGGAGCAACAGTATTACTACGTGAGCGAAACCAAGGCTCAATTCATTCATGTCATTACCGATGATGCACAACGTCTGGGCTTGCCCTTTTTGCAGAGAACCAATGCGTTAAAGCTGCCGAAGGCGCCATTGACCGACGGGTTATCGCCTGGAGCCATCGACCATGAACAGTTGCTTGAACTGAGCGCCTCGCAATCCTGGAAAACCATGCAGGTCATGACAGGTCTGTCGGCACAGCGTTACCGAAAACCTGATGCAAACAGCAATTACGATGAAGGCGAGGCTAGCATTGAAGGTTTAATTGCGTTCCAGGAAACCGCCGAATTCAATGACGTCGCCCTGGCTGCCTATAACGGACTTAAAGCAACGACGCCGTCTTTTGATATGACCGGGCAATTGCAAAGCAGTGGCTACCAAAAAATGCCCATCGCTTTACCAACTGACAAAGGCTGGGATGAACGGAATCAACTGTGGTCCGCACGTCGCGGTTTTATTACATACGATAATCCGGCAGGTTTTTACAGGCCATTGACTGTCAGGAAAAGCCAAAAACAGGGCCTGACAACCCTCACCTCAGATCCCTATTGCTGCTTGACCGCAACAATAAAACTACCCGACCAATGCACTACTCACCTGTCCAGGATTGACTATCGAACACTTCAGCCAACACGGTTGATCGACCCCAACGCGAACATACAGGAAACTCAGTACAGCGCTCTGGGACAGGTACATGCCTTCACCTGGTACGAGGACGACAGTTCGGGCTTCAGACCCTTGGACACTTACCAGCGCAACTCCGATGACCGTCCTGACATCGCCATTAATGATCCTGGCGCTGCGCTCAAGGATATCGCGAGCACTTTTTACTACGACTCGCTGAGTTGGATGGGCAGAGTTCCCTACATTGCGGACAACAAGATCTGGCACGAAGAGGCCGTAAAAAAAGGTGATTTGCTGCCCACCGGACACATACGCGCAAGCACCCGTGCTCGCCTTGCCAGATTGAGCACCAAAACGCCCTACGAGCAAACGCTTCAAACTGCGATGGCCAGCGTGCAGCGTGAACCGGTTCACTGCGTGACGATGCAGGCGGACAGGCTCTATTCAGATAGCGAAAAGCAGGTAAGGATCACCACCGTGTGCTGGGACGGCTTTGGCCGACAACTGCAAAAAAAACAACGAGTGGACCCGGGTAAAGCCCTGGACATCAATGAAGACGGCACGTTGAAACTTGAAAACGACACAGTGCAAGAGCGTGAAGTTAACTTTCGATGGCGTGTCAGCGAACGAATCGAATACGACAACAAAGGCTTGGTCATTCGTACTTATCGCCCCTATTTCAGCGGACGCCACCGCTACGTCAAGGATGACGCCCTGCGCAAATCAGGGCTGTGCGACAAGCACTTCTACGATCCGATGGGCCGCCTGCTTCGTGTCATCAATGCCAAGGGCGACGAGCGTCGGTATACCTATCATCCCTGGTATTCAACGACCGAGGACGAAAACGATACCCAGCCAGATACTGTGACTCAGGGAGGTGTTCAATGAGCACGTCTATTCATCGCCATACGCCCACGTTGAACGTCGTCGACGGTCGTGGTGTTCAAGTCCGCGAAGTGACCTACTTATGTAATGAAACCATCACCCGGCCCCAGGCACGCATCACTCGTCATTTGCATGACATCAATGGACAGGTGCTCGAGCAACGCTCGCACGCCAATGACAGAGATACGCCAGACCTCATGCAGGTCAATAGCTTGTCGGGTGTTCTGTTAAAGACCTCAAGTATCGATGCAGGGTGGCGGCTGACGCTGTGTGGCGAAGCCGGTCAAGCGCTGCAGAGCTGGGACTCTCGCGGCAGCCGTTGGCAAACGGACTATGACGACCAGATACGTCCACAAGTGATTTACGAACAACCCAGCGGCCAACCCCGCCAGGCCATCCAGCGCTTTACCTACGCGGACAACTCCAGTGCCCATGCGCGAAACAACCAGTGTGGACGTCTGACTCGCCATGATGATCAGGCAGGAAAGCGTTTGGTATCTGCGTATGACCTGACAGGGCGAGTGCTGGAAGAGACGCGAGAATTTGTGAAAGAACATCAGGGCGTGAGCTGGCCGCAAGCGCCCGATGACCGCGACAAGCTGCTTGAAGCCAATAGCGCTTACACCACCACCTGGCGGTACGCACCAACGGGCGAAAACCTGGAACAGAAAGACGCAAAAGGAAATGTGCAACGTTTCTGGTTCGATGTCGCCGGCCAGCTCAAAAAAGTCACGTTGCAACTCAAGGGCAGCGCCGAGCAAAAACTGATCCTTGATGAGGTTATATACAACGTTCAAGGGCAGATCGAATCGCAAACCATGAACGGCAAGATCGTCAGCGAGGCAGTTTACACACCCGAAAATGGTCGCGCGACTCAGCGCACGATTTCGCGCGAGCGAGGCAGGGTTCTGCAAAAAATCCGCTATGCCTATGATGCTGTCGGCAATGTAGTGAGCATCCACGACCACACCAAACCGATCCAATACAACGCCAACCAACGTATCGAGCCGATCAGCACCTATGTCTACGATAGCCTCTATCAACTGATCAAGGCTTCGGGTCGTGAAGAGCAGGAAGCAAGCAGAGGTGCCCCGCTTCCCGATTGGTCGGCAAGGCCGGGAGACCGAAGCCGACTGCTCAACTTCACTGAGCACTACACCTACGATGATCGCGCCAATCTGGTCAAACTGCAGCACCGCCGCGAAGGCAACAACTACACCCGCGAAATGCATATCGCCACTGACAGCAATCACGCATTGCCATGGAAATCAGACGAGTCGCCACCCGACTTTGCAAAAGGTTTCGACAGCAACGGCAACTTGCAGTGGCTGCAGACAGGTCAACCCCTGCAATGGAACGCGAGCAACCAATTACAAAGCGTGATACTGATCGAACGCGACGCTGAGGCCGCGGACACCGAAACCTATCTTTACGACGGCAACGGTCAGCGTGCCCGCAAACGACAGACGAAAAAAGTGCGCACCCTCTCCACTGTGAGAGACGTGAGCTATCTGCCGGGGCTGGAAATCCGCGTCACCGACGCTCAAGAACTGGAGGTCATCACCCTTCAGGCTGGAGGCTGTTCGGTACACTGCCTCCATTGGAGCCGAGGCATCCCCCCGAAAATCGCTAACGACGCTTTGCGTCACAACTTCACCGACCATTTGGGCTCAACGACCCTGGAGCTGAACGTCGACGGCGAACTGACCAGCGAGGAGAGCTACTACCCCTTTGGTGGTACGGCGTGGAGGGCCGCGCGTAACGAGCTCGAAGCGAAATACAGAACTATCCGCTACTCAGGCAAAGAGCGCGACGCCAGCGGCCTTTATTATTATGGCCGTCGCTATTACGCACCGTGGTTGCAGCGCTGGATTAGCCCCGACCCGGCGGGGGCCGTGGATGGGTTGAATAGGTATAGGTTCGTCGGCAACAACCCGGTCTCTCATCAAGATTACTTGGGTCTGATGAAGTACGAAATCGTACCCTACAGTGCCGGCGCGACTGGACCTGTACCGCCAAGTGTTCACCAGCTTGCCAATCACAACAATTACAACCCGAACGGATTGACGTTCACAGCAAACATGCAAGATACACATAGGCATCAACTGGCCTACGACCTTAACTGGACAACGCGAAGTCTGCTCTACATGGGAGCGGGCAACCAGATAGGGGACATACTTAACAGCGGTGAGATGTCTTCTATGCTGACGGAGCATCTAAGAGCAAACCTGGGCCCAGGTGCTTCAAGCCAACTGGTGGCAGAACATGCCGTCGCAGCCAGTGCCGGACTGTGCGATGAGTTTGCAGCGGTCAGCTCACATTTGGCCGCCTCGTCATTGCACGGATTCGGAACACCTGTCTTTATCGCGCAAATACCCGGGCATACCTTTACCTTGCTCGGTGACAGGGCGGTGCAGGATCCGGTAGTCGTCGATCCCTGGGTGTCTTATCCGATCCCGGATAAACTTTCGACCAGCCGCTACAACCACCCGAACTTGATTCAATTCAACAACTCGGCGGCCATGCCCCAAGACCCGAGATTTCACATATCAGTTGCCAACGTCGCCGCCCACGCGCCTCTGTACACCGGACCACTGCAACCATTGCCCAGGCCTCTGGATCAAGACATTCAACATGATCTCAACACCAGCGGCGTAAGCAGCTGGGTCTGGAATCAAATTTCATCACAACAGCACTCCAATGACGTTTGGGGTGTTACAAATAATGGCTTCATCAACTTCGCAAATGTTCCCCCGAACGATTGGAACAGGCTGGATGCCAGCGCGTTACTTCCTGACATCTATGCAATAACTCATCTGCAACAGCACCCTAACCCATACAAAAGGTTATGAACCTCATACGCTAATCGCGTTGGTGAACACCAACCGATTGCCGAACGGATCACTGATGGTCATGTCCTGGCTCCCCCAGGGCATGGCCTGGATCTGCGGGTGCGAAAACTTGTATTCCTTGGCGAGCAGTTGCTGCTGAAACGCCTCCAGCTCGTCCGTCTCGATACGTAGCGCCGAGCCCGGTGTGCTGTCGCCGTGATGCTCTGACAAATGCAGCACGCATTCGCCTCGGGAAACCTGCAGGTACAGCGGAAAATTCGGCTCGAAGCGATGCTGCCAATCGATCTTGAATCCCAGGAAGTCGACGTAGAACTCCACGGCCTTGATTTCATCGAAAATCCGCAGGATCGGGGTGGTTTTGCCGAAGCTCATGGAGTTGCTCCCAGACTGATAAGGCCCAGAGTGTAGCTGGGCGAGATGTCAGCGCTTCGGCTTGGCGATGGCTTTCTTTAGTCTCAATGTGCCATCACTGTGACGCAGCACTCGGAATGTTTACTGGAAACCATCACGCAAGTCCCCTTGCCGCGCCAGAAACCGCCCTTCCCTTCTGCCGTTCGCCTGCCCGTCGCTGTAACTCAAGACACCGTTGACCCAAACCCCATCGATACCTTCCGCCGCTCGTTGCGGATCATTGAAATCCGCCACATCGCGAATCGTTACAGGATCGAACAACACCAGATCCGCCCAATGTCCTTCACGGATTTCGCCACGTTCCTTCAAGCCAAATCGCGCCGCCGACAACCCGGTCATCTTGTGCACCGCGGTGTGCAGCGGAAACAGCCCCACGTCGCGACTGAAGTGTCCGAGCACCCGTGGGAAAGCGCCCCACAAACGTGGATGCGGAAACGGGTCTTCCGGCAATCCGTCAGAGCCCACCATCGACAGCGGATGCGCGAGGATTCTTCGTACATCCGCCTCATCCATCCCGTAATACACCGCGCCGGCCGGTTGCAGGCGTCGAGCGGCATCAAGTAGCGGCACGGCCCACTCGGCGGCGATGTCCATCAGGTCGCGACCACCCACTTCAGGGTGCGGCGTTGACCAGGTGATGGTGATGCGATGAGCGTCGGTGACTTGCTTGAGGTCCAGCGTCGAAGAACTCGCCGCGTAGGGATAACAATCGCAGCCTACCGGGTGGGTTTTCGCCGCCTGTTCGAGGGACGCCAACAGTTGCGGACTACGCCCCCAGTTACCGGCTCCGGCACATTTGAGGTGGGAAATGATCACCGGTGTTTTCGCATGACGACCGATCTGGAACGCCTCATCCATAGCCTCCAGCACCGGCTCGAATTCGCTGCGCAAATGGGTGGTGTAGACCGCACCGAAAGCGGTCAGCTCTTCGGTCAATTGCATCACTTCATCGGTGGAAGCCGAGAACGCGTTGGCATAGGCAAGCCCCGTGGACAGGCCCAACGCACCAGCCTCAAGACTTTCACGCAGTTGCTCGCGCATCGCGGTGATTTCATCGGGCGTGGCAGTGCGGAACAGATCGTCGAGGTGATTGCTGCGCAGCGCCGTGTGACCGACCAGTGCGGCCACGTTCAGCGTGGTGTTCGCCGCTTCGACGGCTGCGCGGTAGTCGCTGAACCTCGGATAAACGAACGCTGCTGCGGTGCCGAGCAGGTTCATCGGGTCGGGAGGATCGCCGCGCAAACTCACCGGTGATGCGCTGATCCCGCAGTTGCCGACAATCACTGTGGTCACGCCCTGGCTGAGCTTGGGCAGCATTTGCGGCTGGCGGATCACCACGGTGTCGTCGTGGGTGTGCACGTCGATAAAACCTGGCGCCAACACCCGGCCGGCGGCGTCAATTTCTTCGGTGGCGCTAGCATCGTGCAAGTCGCCGATGCGCTCGATGCGGCCGTTCAGAATCGCCACGTCGGCGGGATAACCGGGCGCGTTGCTGCCGTCGATAATCAGGGCGTTGCGGATCAGCGTGTCGTACATCATGTCAGTCTCCCAGCGGCAAGTGATCGTCGCCGCCGCGGTAATCGTCCAGAGCGAGTTTGATCCGCCGCAGACGCTCTTGATTGTCTTCAGGATTGGCCAGTGCCAGCTCGGTGGCAAGCACGTCGATGGCCAGCAGCATGCCGTAGCGTGCCGCCGTGGGTTTGTAGATGAACGAGGTTTCGACACCTTGCAGCGGCAGCAGCACATCAGCCAATTGCGCCAGCGGCGAGTCGGCGCGGGTGATGGCGAGGATTCGTGCGCCGTAACTGCGCGCCAGCTCGACGGCCTCGAGCAGTTCGGGCGTGATGCCTGTCAGCGAACAGGCAATGACTGCGCGTTCGGCATCTAGGCTCGCGGCGGTGACGCGCATCATCACCGGGTCGTGGCACACCGCAATCGGATAGCCGAATCGCACCAGCCGCACTTGCAGTTCATCGCTGCACAAGGTCGAGCAACCACCCATGCCGAAGGCGTGAATCATCCGCGCCTTGCCCAGCAGCTTCACCGCGTCGGCGAAACGCGACTCGTCGAACGCAGACAGATGCTGGCGCAAGGTCGACTCGATATCGCCAACAATTTGCCCATAGAACGCCGACTGCTCGGGTGTGCCCGCCGGGTCGAGGAAACGACTGCCGACGCCGCTGGCCTGGGCCAGTTGCAGCCGCAGATCGCGCAAATCGCGGCAGCCGACGGTGCGAGCAAAACGCGAGAGCGTGGCGGTGCTGACTTCCGCTCTCAGCGCCAGTTCATCGAGGCTGGCGGCGGAGGCAAATCCCACGTCGTCGAGCATCAGCCGAGCGATGCGTCCTTCGCCGGCGCTGAAGGAATCCTGACGGGCGCGGATCTGGTAGAGGATGTCCATGGCAGGCGGCTCCGGCTAAAGCAGATAAGAAAGTCCCAAGGTCAGGCCGAAGGCGACGACCGAGATAATGGTCTCGAGCACCGTCCAGGTCTTGAAGGTCTGGGCGACGGTCATGTTGAAGTATTCCTTGATCAACCAGAAGCCGCCGTCATTGACGTGGGAAAAGATAACCGACCCCGCGCCTGTCGCCAGCACCAACAGCTCTGGATGGGGATAACCCAGACCAATGGCCACCGGCGCGACGATGCCCGACGCGGTGGTCATGGCCACCGTGGCAGAACCGGTGGCGATGCGCATCAATGCAGCAAACAGCCAGCCCATCAACAGCGGCGACAGGTGGAATACCTGGGCCAGACTGACAATCTGGTCGGTGACGCCAGCGTCCACCAGAATCCGGTTCAAGCCACCGCCCGCGCCCACCAGCAAGGTGATGCTGGCGGTCGGTGCCAGGCATTCGTTGGTGAATTTGAGGATCGATTCGCGGTTGAAGCCTTGGGCCAGGCCAAGCGTCCAGAAGCTCAGCAAGGTCGCCAGCAGCAAGGCGATCACCGAATTGCCGATGAACAACAGAAACTGATTGAAGCCGCTGCCCGGCGTGGAAATCAGATTGGCCCAACCACCGACCAGCATCAGCACCACCGGCAGCAGAATGGTCGCCATGGTGATGCCGAAACCCGGCAGGCTGTCGCGCGGTTCACGCTCAAGGAACTGACGCTCCAGCGGATTATCGTCCGGTAGTTGAATGCGCGGCACGATGAACTTGGCGTACAGCGGACCGGCGATGATCGCGGTCGGAATCCCGATCAGAATCGCATAGAGCAAGGTCTGCCCCACCGAGGCCTGATAGGCCTGCACCGCCAGCATCGCCGCCGGGTGCGGCGGCACCAGCGCGTGGAACACCGAGAGCCCGGCCACCATCGGCAAACCGACCATCAGGATCGACACGCCCACGCGCCGCGCCACGGTGAAAGCAATCGGCACCAGCAGTACAAAACCGACCTCGAAGAACAGCGGCAGTCCTACAAGGAAAGCGATGCAGACCATCGCCCAGTGCGCATTTTTCTCACCGAAGCGGTCGATCAACGTTCGCGCCATCTGCTCGGCACCGCCGGACTCAGCCATCATTTTGCCGAGCATCGTGCCCAGTGCGACCACCAGCGCGATATGGCCCAGCGTCTTGCCGACGCCCGCTTCGTACGCCCCCACCACACCCGACGGTGGCATCCCCGCCAGCAGCGCCAGGCCGATGGACACCAGGGTGATGACAATGAACGGATTGAGTCGGTAACGGGCGATCAGAACGATCAGCGCGATGATGGCAATGGCGGCGTAAACCAGCAGCCAATAGCCGAAGGACGGTGTCATGCGGTACTCCTCGAAAGGGTCACGTCGAATGGGCTGTGAAACTCATAAAACATTTCGAGGTGTGATTTTCAAACGAGGTGAAAGTAATTTTCGTGGAGGGATAAGGGTTGTCGCGCTGAGGTATGGGCGGTCGCCGGTTATGAAAATCAAGGGGAGTTATTTACATGATCGTTCCCATGCGGGGGAACGATCAGTTGTCACTCTCAGTCGTGATTCACGCGGGCGCGCTTGAGCAGCTTCTTGCAGCGTTCGGACAAGTGCAGCACGCGCAGGTGCTTGCCGGCCTTGGCGTAGCGCTCGCGTAAGGTCTTGAGCGCGGCGATGGCCGAGTAGTCGACGAAGCTCAAGTGGCGACAGTCAATCGTCACCACGGACGGGTCATTGGCAGGATCAAATTGGTTGAGAAAAGGCGCAGTCGATGCGAAGAACAGCGTGCCATGCAGGTGATAGAGCTTACTGCCGTCGGCTTCGATATGAGCGTCAGCATAGAGCTCGCGGGCCTGCTGCCAGGCAAAGTTGAGCGCCGCAATGATAATCCCGCAGAGCACCGCAGTGGCCAGATCGGTGAACACCGTAATGACCGTTACCGCGATGATCACCAACACATCGTTCAGCGGCACTTTGTTCAACACCCGAAGCGAGGCCCAGGCGAAGGTCTGCTGCGACACCACGAACATCACCCCGACCAATGCAGCGAGCGGGATGCGCTCGATCAGCGGCGAGAGGAAGAGGATGAACAGCAGAATCATCACCCCGGCCACCACACTGGACAGCCGACCGCGACCACCGGAACTGAGGTTGATCACCGTCTGGCCGATCATGGCGCAGCCGCCCATGCCGCCAAACACACCGGAGACCATGTTGGCCGCCCCCAGCGCCACACACTCGCGATCCGGGTAGCCACGGCTCTCGGTGATCTCGTCGGTGAGGTTCAGGGTCAGCAGGGTCTCCAGCAGACCGACCAACGCCATCAATATCGCGTAAGGGGCGATGATGCGCAGGGTTTCCAGGCTCCAGGGGATGTCTGGCAGCGCAAAGGTCGGCAAGCCGCCGGCGATGTGCGCCATGTCGCCCAAGGTGCGAGTCGGCAGACCGAGCAGATAAACCGCCAGACCAACGCCCAGAATCGCCACCAGCGCCGGCGGCACGGCGCGCGTCAGACGCGGCAGCAAGTAAACGATGGCCATCGTCACGGCAACCAGCCCTGCCATCAAGTACAGCGGCGTGCCGCTGAGCCAGACGTCACCGCTCTTGAAGTGTTCCAGCTGCGCCAGAGCAATGATGATCGCCAGGCCGTTGACGAAGCCGAGCATCACCGGGTGCGGCACCATGCGCACCAGCTTGCCAAGCTTCAGCAACCCGAACGCGAGCATGATCAACCCACCCAGCAACACGGTGGCCAGCAAGTACTGCACACCGTGCTGCACCACCAAAGCGACGATCACCACGGCCATCGATCCAGCGGCGCCGGACACCATGCCCGGCCGCCCACCAAAAAGCGCGGTCAGGGTGCAAATGATGAAGGCGCCGTAAAGCCCCATCAATGGATTGAGGTGAGCAACCAGCGCGAAGGCGATGCATTCGGGTAGCAGGGCGAAAGACGTGGTGAGTCCGGCCAGGGTATCGGCGCGCAGACGTTTGGGTTTCATGGCTGACCTAGAATACAGGCGGGAAAAGAGGGGGCGGATGTTACGGAATTGAGGGCGACCCGGCCAGTTATTGGGTCGCCAGAAACGCAATCGCGAGCAAGCTCGCTCCCACAGTGGATCTTCGTCGTACACAATCTGTGTCGGCTAGAGATCAAATGTGGGAGCGGGCTTGCTCGCGAAGGCAGCGACGCGGTCTAGAGTGAACTCAAACCATCTCGTCACGAATCCATTCAATCACCGATGTCCGCTTCGGCGCCCAGCCCAGCAACTCCCGCGCCTTTTTACCGCGAACCCGGCTGTTGGAGCCCAGGCCATAGTTGGCCATTTCATAACCCCACTCGGCTTCGGCCGCTTTGAGCGGCCAGTCTTTTGGCTCACCCAGATTCAGCGCTTGGGCAATCGCAGTGGTCATGTCGATGAACGACGCTTCACCGCTTTCGACGAAGTAGAAGGTGCCCGGTACGTTTTTGGTCAGCGCCAGCAGGTACAGGGAAACCACGTCTTCGATGTGTACGTTGGACCAGATGTTCTGGCCGGTACCGACATGCCGGAGCACACCACTTTTACGCGCCTGTTTCAGCAAGCGCGGCAATTGCACGCTGTCACGTTTGACGCCCAGGCTGTGGCCGTAGATCAAAGTGTTGCAGATGACTGCCGAGTTCACTCCGTCCTTTGCTGCGGCGAGGATCAGGTTGTCGATGGCCACGCGAGCAGCCTTGTCGACGGTAGGTGCCGGCAGGTTGTCTTCGTAATAGATAACGTCGCTGGATTTGCCGCCCGACGCATCGCCAACAATGCTCGAGCCGCTGGTGTGCAGGAACACTTTGTTGGAACCGCGAAGTGCATCGAGCAACGCGTCCACCGCACCGCGATGGTCGCTGCTGGCGGCGTTGATCACGGCATCGGCAGCACGGGCCTGCTCGGCCAGCAATGCGCTGTCGTCAAGCGTGCCGATTACCGGGGTGATGCCCAGTTCGCGCAATTCATTAGCTTGTTCGGTGCTGCGCACCAGACCGGTGACGTTGTGGCCGGCGCGGACCAGACCCGTGGCGATGGAGCCGCCGATGAAACCCGCGGCGCCGGTAATGAATACGTTCATGGAGAAACTCCCTGCGTTAATAAGTGATGCAGCCAGTATCGAGGACCGATGCTTGTGGAAACAGACAGCGTTGCCCAATTCACTCTTGCGCAGGGGTCACGAATCAGCCCTTGAAATCCGCGTTCGCGTAAGCCGCCAATTTGCCCTGGATGAAGTCCAGGAAGCATTGAATCCTTAGCGCAAGTTGCGAGTTACGGTAGTACACCGCATTGATCGGCTGGCGATAGCCGCTGTTGAAATCCGCCAGCAGCACCTGCAAACGACCGGCGCGGATGTCATCAATCGTCATGAAATGCGACAGGCAGGCAATGCCCTGACCTTCCAGCGTTAAGTGCCTGATCGTCTCACCGCTGGACGCGCTGATTGAAGCCTGAATCGGCCAGCGATCACCATGCACGTAGCGCAACGGCCATTGGTTGAGGCCTTCGTTCTGGGTAAAGCCCAGCAGCGTATGCCCGGACAAATCCGCCACTTCGGCCGGCACACCGTGTTTTTCAAGATAGGCCGGGCTGGCGACGATGTGCAGCGGACTGCATCCCAGCGATCGAGCGTGCAAGGTCGAGTCGGCGAGCGTGCCAATGCGGATGGCGATGTCGGTGCTTTGCTCCAGCAAATCGATGATCAGATCGTTGCTGTTGAGTTCCAGCTGGATGTCCGGATAGAGCCGGCGGAACTCATCGATGTAGGGCACGATGGCGTGCAGCATGAACGGCGATGCGGCGTTGATCCGCAGACGCCCGGATGGGGTTTGTTGGCGTGAGGTCAGCCGTTCTTCGAGCTCGTCCATTTGATCGAGAATCAGCTTGGCGTGCTCGAAGAAGTACTTGCCCTCTTCGGTCAAGTCCATGCGCCGCGTGGTGCGGTTGATCAGCGTGGTATCGAGTTTCGCCTCCAGCCGCGACAGCGTGCGGCTGACTGCCGAAGGCGTTTGCCCGACCTGTTCGGCCGCAGCGGAAATCGACCCGCATTCAATCACGCAGACGAAAATCTGCAACTCATCGGATCTGGCTTTCACGGATGCCCCTCATTCAAAACTGGCTTGATAGTAGCTGGATGCGGGGCAAAAGGAACCTTACGCTGGCAGGCTGAACACCTCGGTCAAATGCTGCTCATAGCGCGCGACCGATCCCGCCCGACGCTGTTTATCTTCTACGAGATTTGGCAGTCTCAGGCTCACCTCGACGTGCACTCGAACCTGCCGCACATGAAGCAGTTCCTCGAGCAGCGCGATGAGTACCTGGAACGGGATTTCGATATCCGCGCCATCGACATGCTCAGCCCGTCGTCCGCTACCCGCTGATCAGCAAGTGGCCGCCGAGCACGCCCAGGCCGATGAAGAACACACGCTTGAACAGCACGGCGCTGATCCGCTGGCGCAGCCATTGCCCCAGCAACATGCCGAGCACTGCCGGGATCAGCGCCAGCAACGACGCACTTAACTCGCCACCGCCCAGTGCGCCGCGCCATAACAGGCCGGCGGCCAAAGCCAGGGTCGAGACGGTGAATGACAGGCCCAGCGCCTGCACCAGTTCATCCTTGCTCAAGCCCAAGGCTTGCAGATAAGGCACGGCCGGAATCACGAAGACGCCGGTGGCCGAGGTGATGACGCCCGTCAACAGGCCGCAAAGCGGACCGAGCCAACGCTCGGTGTGACTGCCGACACGCAAGGTCGGCAGAAACAACCCGCTCAACGCATAGAGCAACAGCGCCGCACCCAATCCCCGCACGACCCAATGACCACCGACCATGCCGATCCACAACGTGCCGGCTCCGGTGCCGATGAAGATCGCCAGCAACATCGGCCACAGGCGTTTGATCAACCCCCGCAGATACCCGCCGAATGCCAGTTGCCAGACATTGGTGAGCGTCGCGGGGATGATCAGCAGCGCGGCAGCCTGTGACGGAGCCATAGCCAGACCGAGCAAGCCCATGGCGATGGTCGGCAAGCCGAGGCCGATGACGCCCTTGATCATGCCGGCCAGCAGAAAGGTCGCGATGACCATCAAGGAAAGGGCCAGACCGATGTTTTGATAGAACGCGGCGAGAGTATCCATGGCGCTATCGTGGGCCTGGATCGGCTCCTTGGAAATCTGCCATATACTGAGACAGCCTCTTGTTTAACAAGAGGCTTAAGGCTTCGTCGTTTTTACTGACGCCTTTCGCGAGCAGGCTCGCGAAAGCGCCCTTTCAGACAACAAATATTCTGGGCTTGTTGCGATGCACTTCGACCTGACTGACCTGCGCCTCTATCTGAACATCCTCGACAGCGGCAACATCACCGCCGGCGCGGCTCGCAGTCATCTGTCCCTGGCGGCGGCGAGTGCGCGCATCCGCGCCATGGAGGCTTCGTTGGGGATCGAATTCCTGGAGCGAGGTCGCCGCGGTGTCAGCCCGACCCCGGCCGGCAAAGCCCTGGCGCAACATGCCCGCGTCCTGCTGCAACAGGCTGAACGCATGCAGCAGGATCTGGCCGAATACGCCAACGGCGTAAAAGGTCAAGTGCGACTGTTGTGCAATACCACGGCGATTACCGAGTACCTGCCGGAGTTGCTCGCGGACTTTCTTCGCGACCACCCCAACCTCGACATCGATCTACAAGAACTGCCCAGTGCACGCATCACCCACGCCTTGCGCCAAGGTGCGGCAGACCTGGGCATCGTCTCGGACGCCGTGGACACCGATGAACTGCAGACCCGCCCGTTTCGCGACGATCCGCTGGTGCTGATAATGCCCCGCGATCACCCCTTGGCACATGCAGGTGTCGTAAGCTTCAGCGACACCTTGCACCACGACTACGTTGGCCTGAACGCCAACAGCGCCTTGGCGGTGTACCTGGAAGAACAGGCGCTGCACACCGGCTCACGCCTGCAGATCCGAATCCGCGCAGACGGTTTCGATGGCGTGATGCGCATGGTCGCCCGGGGGGCCGGGCTGGCGATCGTCCCCCTCGCGGCAGTTGAGCGCTGGCGCGGCGAACAATCCTTCAAGAGCCTCGCCCTGCAAGAACCTTGGGCCATGCGCAAACTGTTGCTCTGCGCTCGGGATTTCACCGCATTGCCCGGTTATGCCAAGGCCTTGCTGCACGCCTTGACTCTCCCCTGAGGGGCAGACTTTACCCTTGAGTTTTCATCTTCAAGGACAGATACGATGGGCAAACGAATTCTGGTGATTCTCGGTCATCCGGCGAGCAACAGTTTCTGCGGCGCACTCGCCGAACGTTACGCCCAGTCGGCGGTGCGTGCCGGGCATGAGGTGCGCCAGTTGTTTCTGGGCGCAATGGACTTTGACCCGGTGCTGCGTGAAGGCTATCAACAGGTCCAGCCGCTGGAAGCCGACTTGTGCCGTGCCCAGGCGGACATTGTGTGGGCCGAGCACCTGACGCTGGTTTATCCGATCTGGTGGGGCGGAGTTCCGGCGTTGCTCAAGGGCTTTTTCGATCGGGTGTTCCTGCCGGGTTTCGCTTTCAAATACCGCGAAGGCAAAGCCTTTCCCGACAAACTCCTGCACGGCCGCAGCGCCCATTTGCTGGTGACCATGGACACGCCACCCTGGTATTACAACTGGATCTATCGCATGCCTGGACTGCATCAGGTACGCAAAACCACGCTCGCGTTCTGCGGCATCGAGCCACAACGCACGCTCACGTTCGGCCCGATTCTCGGTTCCAGCGCTGATCAGCGTGAAACCTGGTTGCTGCAGGCCCAGGCTATCGCCAGTCGCTGAGTCTGCCGATAATGCACCGGGCTACCACGGCGAAAAGGGACTTTCCATGTACATCGGCCAAGCCGCGCAACGCTCCGGCACCACGATCAAGAGCATCCGCCATTACGAATCGATCGGCCTGCTGCCTGCCGCTCAACGGTTGGGCAAATACCGCGTCTACGACCAGCAAAGCGTTGACCTGCTGATCTTCATCAAGTGCGCGCAGCAGCTGGGTTTCAGGCTCAAGGAATTGCAGTCGATCTTCGCCGGTCATCAAGGGCCGCAAATGCCGTGGGAACTGGCCCATCAGGTCATCGCCGCCAAGAAGCAGGAAATCAGCGAACGGATCGCTGCGCTGTCGCAGCAGCATTCGCAATTGGTCGAGTTCGAAGCCAGCCTCGAACAGAGCCGATTCGATTGCCCGCTGAACAGTCTTTGAGGGCAATGCGCGTTTCTGGACAGCTCAATGTCGAGCACAGACAACTGACCGGTGGACGGGCGCTATAGGGTGCGACTTCCGTTCTCTAGTCCACTGCCCCGGAGTCCACATGACCGCACCTATTACCGTTCTTCGCGACACCCACCCACTGCCGGTGCTCGACGCCTGCAAATGGGAAAAACTCGAAGGCGACCCGCACACCGTCAACCTCAACGCCTACACCAGCGAAGACGGCAGCAAAATCATGGGCACCTGGATCTGCACGCCGGGCAAGTGGTATGTGGAATACGTGAAGTGGGAATACTGCGATTTCCGCGAGGGGTACTGCATCATCACCCCAGAGGGAAAGGAGCCGATCCATCTGCGCGCCGGTGATATTTTCGTCATTGAGCCGGGCATGAAAGGCACGTGGGAAGTGGTTGAAACCGTGCGCAAATATTTCGTGTTTGCCTGATGCAAAAAAACCGGGAGATCACCCGACGTGATTTCCCGGTAAATGTCGATAGGAACATGCCGTACTTGTGGGAGCGAGCTTGCTCGCGATGGCGGTGGATCATCCACAACCAGTGTTGACTGTGCCGCCCCCATCGCGAGCAAGCTCGCTCCCACAGGTTTTATTAGGGTTTGCGATAGCTGTTGATGATTGCCGAGAAGTCCTTGCCACCTTCCCCACGCTGGCTCATCGCCTGATACAACTGCTGGGCTACCGCGCCGAGCACCACCGGTTGGTGCGCCTGACGTGCAGCTTCCGTGGCCAGCCCCAGATCCTTGAGCATCAGTTCGGCACCGAAACCACCGATATAGCCGCGCGAAGCCGGCGCCGTTTCGACGATACCCGGCCACGGGTTGTACATCTCCGAACTCCAGCAACGGCCGGTGGAACTGTTGATGATTCCCGCCAACACCGTCGTGTCGATGCCGAGCGCATCGCCCAGCGCCATGGCTTCGCTGACACCGACCATGGAGATCGCCAGCAGCAGGTTGTTGCAGATTTTGGCGATTTGCCCGGTGCCGACTTCACCGCAATGGACGATGTTGCGGCCCATCTGCGCCAATACCGGTTGCAGGGTGGCGAACAGTTCAGGCGTGGCGCCGACCATAAAGGTCAGTGTCCCGGCCGCAGCACCGCCAGTACCACCAGAGACCGGTGCATCCGCCATGGCCACGCCTTGCTTGGCCGCCGCCGCGGCAACATCACGCGCCGTCTGCGGATCGATGGTGCTGCAATCAACGGCCGGCACACCCTTGCCGATCCCCGCCAGCACGCCGTCTTCACCCAGCCACACACTGCGCACATGCACCGCGGCGGGCAGCATGGTGATCACAAGCTCCGCGCCTTGAGCGGCTTCTCGTGCCGAAGCGCTGATGCTGCCGCCCAGTTGCTCCAGCTCGGCCAGAACGGTTTTGTTCAGGTCGACCAGCCGTAGCGAATGGCCGGCCTTGATCAGGTTGCGCGCCATCGGCGCGCCCATGTTGCCGAGACCGATAAAAGCGATTTTCATGTCCGGCTCCTTAACGCAAGTGGATGGTGGTGTTCACACCGTCGTTGACGCTGTTGTCATCGAACCAGCGACTGGTGACAGTCTTGGTCTGAGTGTAGAACTGCACCACTTGCTTGCCATACGGACCGAGGTCGCCGAGCTTGGACCCGCGCGAACCGGTGAAGCTGAAGAACGGGACCGGCACCGGAATCGGGATGTTGATGCCGACCTGGCCGACGTCGATTTCCGTCTGGAATTTACGCGCCGCCGCACCGCTTTGGGTGAACAGGCCAGTACCGTTGCCGAACGGGTTAGCGTTGACCAGTGCAATGGCCTCATCGAGGGTATCGACTTCCAGCACCACCAGCACCGGACCGAAAATTTCCTGGGTGTAGATCTGCATCTCGGGGGTTACGCCGGAGAACAGGGTCGGGCCGACAAAGTTGCCCTTCTCGAAGCCTGGAACTGTGATATCGCGACCGTCCAGTTCCAGCTTGGCGCCTTCCTTGATGCCGCTCTCGATCAGATCCAGAATCCGCGCCTTGGCCTTCTTGGAAATCACCGGACCGACGTCAGTGCCCGGCTCGCTGCCGGCATTCACTGTGAGTTTCTGCGCCAGCGCTTTCAGGTCAGGCAGCCATTGCTTGGCCGCGCCCACCAGCACCACCACGGACGTGGCCATGCAGCGTTGCCCGGCCGCACCGAAACCGGCACCCACCAGCGCATTGAGCGCTTGTTCGCGGTTGGCATCCGGCAGAACAACGGCGTGGTTCTTCGCGCCCATCATCGATTGCACGCGTTTGCCGTGTTTACCGGCCAGGTCGTAGACGTGAGTGCCAACGGCGGTCGAACCGACGAAGGAAACAGCCTTGATGTCCTTGTGGGTGCAGAGCGCATCTACCACGTCTTTACCGCCATGAACGACGTTGAGCACGCCCGCCGGAACACCGGCCTCGATCGCCAGTTCCACCAGCAGCATGGTCGACATCGGGTCCTGTTCGGACGGCTTGAGCACGAAGGTGTTGCCGCAGGCGATGGCCATCGGGAACATCCACAGCGGAATCATGGCCGGGAAGTTGAACGGCGTGATGCCGGCGCAAACGCCGATTGGTTGACGCAGGGTGTAGGTATCGACGCCGCCAGCAACGTTCTCGGCGAACTCGCCCATTTGCAGGCTGCCGATGGAGCAGGCGTGTTCGACGACTTCCAGGCCGCGGAAGATATCGCCTTCAGCATCGGCGATGGTTTTGCCTTGCTCGTTGCTGAGTACCACGGCGATGCGTTTGGAGTGTTCGCGAATCAACGCCTGGAGCTTGAGCATGATGCGCATCCGCGCGCCGATGGGCGTCAGCTTCCAGGTCTGGAAGGCGCGATGGGCGGCGCTGATCGCGGCGTCGACTTCCTGTGCGGTAGCGAACGGAACCTTGGCCAGCACTTGCTGGGTTGCCGGGTTGACGATGTCGTGCCACTCGGTGGTCTGGGACTCGACCCACTCGCCGTCGATCAACAGCTTTACCGTTTGGACAGTGGTTTCGTTTGGCGTGAGCGATGCGTTCATGTTGGGTCTCCGGGACGTTGTTCTTATTTAGAGAGCTATCTGGGGAGCCAAGGCGAGAAAGTCGCCTTGAGATGAGGCGCGTGTTGCGAATTGGTTGTCGGACTGTTTTTGGAGTATAGATGTGCAAACTTCTAATAAGAACGCACATAAAAGCCGGTCCATCATGCAAAAAAACATCACGTCTCTAGGCTCGTTGAACTGGGATGACCTCAAGTTTTTCCTTGAAGTCGCCCGCACCCGCAAGGCCAGCACCGCGGCGAAGCGCCTGGCGGTCGACTACACCACTGTGTCGCGGCGCATCAGCTCGCTGGAAGCGGCGTTGGGCACTTTGCTGTTCGAAAAATCCCGGACCAGCGGTTTTGTCCTGACCGCCGAGGGCCAGCGGTTGCTGGGTTACGCCGAGTCGATTGAAAGCACGCTGCACATGGCCTGCGAGCAGGTTTCGGGCTCTGGCGTTGCGTTGTCCGGGCATGTGCGCATGGGCTGCACCGAAGGCTTCGGCAGCTTTTTCATCACCCCGCAGCTAAGCCATTTCGTCGACGCCTACCCGGCGATCTCGGTGGACATCCTGCCACTGCCGCACTTCATCAGCCTGTCCAAGCGCGAGGCGGACATCGTTATCGCCCTGGAGCGCCCGGAGCATGGTCCGTACGTCTGCTGCAAACTCTGCGACTACCGTTTGCAGCTCTACGCGACGCAGGATTATCTGGACAAGCACCCACCGATCCGCCGCCCGGCAGACCTGGGTAAACATTCATTCATTAGTTACGTCGACGATCTGGCGTTCAGTTCGGAGCTGTTGTACCTGGCAAATGTGTTGCCCGGCGCCAGTGCCAATCTGCGCAGCACCAGTGTGATTGCGCAATTCGTGGCCGCGCAGCAAGGTCGGTCGCTGGCGATTCTGCCGTGCTTTCTGGCGGCCCAGGATCCGCGGTTACTGCCGGTGTTACCAGAAGAGATCAACATCACACGACAGTTCTGGATGTACTGCCGCGAGGACCTGCGCAAGCTCAAGCGGATCACCCTGTTGTGGGATTACATCCGCGCGGTCACTGAGCAGAATCAGGGTCTGTTGATGGGCGAAAGTCGGGAGACCCTGTTCGCCGATTAGTCGGCGCTCACCACGATCGACACCCGACGGTTCTCGGTACGGCCGGCCGGTGTGTCGTTGGAGGCAACCGGTTCACTGCTGCCGAGACCGCGCAGCTGGATGTTTTGTTCTTTCATGCCAACAGTGGTCAGCACCTTGCCGACGCTTTTTGCGCGGCGCAGAGAGAGCAGTTCGTTGTAAGACTCTTTGCCCGAGACATCGGTGTGACCATCGACCCGCACTCGCTCGATTCCGACACCCAGCAACGCCTTGCCGATACGCTCGACGATTTCGGTGCTGGCAGGGTTGAGGCTGTCGTCGTCACTGCCAAACAGCACTTTGCCGGACAGGCCAAACGCCCAGCCCTCATCGGTCAATTCGAAACCTTGCTGCTTAAGCACTGCGATCTGTGCCGGAGTCAGGCCTTTTTGCGGCGCCGTCTGGCAACCGGTCAATGCCAGCAAGGCCATTAATAAGGTGAACGTAAAAAATCGCAGGGAACGCCGGGTCAGTGAGAACACAAAAATCAGCTCCTGGTTTGAACATCGGTGACAGGGTGCTCGGCCCCTGCCGTGTGCTGTGCGCCTCGGGAAAGGCGCTTGGCTTGGTACATGGCCGCATCGGCGGCGTTAAGCAAAGCGCCCGGTGTGGCCCCATGATCGGGGTACACGGCGATGCCGATGCTGAGTGAAGTCAACACCTGGGTATTGCCAGGCAACGGGATCGGTACTTCCATGCTGGCGATGATTTTGTCGGCAATCCACTCGGCGTCCTCGATCTTATGCAGCGGCGTCAGCAGGACAGCAAATTCGTCACCACCCAAACGCGCCACAAGATCATCTTCACGCAACTGTGCACGAACCCGATTGGCCACGGCCACCAGCACCGCATCGCCAGCGGCATGACCGAAGCCATCATTGATTTCCTTGAACCGGTCACTGTCGAGAAACAGCACCGCCACTTGCTCGTTGAGCTTGTTGGCGTTACGCAGCGCTCGAATCAGCCGGCCTTCGAAAAACGCCCGATTTGGCAACCCGGTGAGGCTGTCATGGCTGGCTTGGTGTGCGAGGGTTTCGTTTTCGCTTTGCAGGTGGGTCTGCCAGGACTCGAGTTCATCGAGCAAGGCATTGAAGTCATTACCCAGGTTGTCGAGTTCGGCGATGGCGGCGGGTGGCACACGCTGATCGAAGGCTCGCTCGCTGCGTGCGGCGTGAGCCACGAACGCCAGGCTGCGCAACGGGCCGGTGATTGCGCGAAGTTGTCGGCGAGCCAGATAGAGCGCCACCCAGGCACTGACGGCGGTACACAAGACGATGCCGACCAGACCGCTGAGTAGAAAGCGCAACAGGCTGCCCCCGTGACCGGTGAGCTGGATGCTGCCGATTTCCTGACCTTGATGGACGATTGGCATGCTGATCGGTTTTTCGAGAAAGGCCTTGGCAATCTGTATTTCGAGATCAGAGAACAAACCCGTTTCCGGCCGCTCCCAGCGAGCCAGCAACGTTCCTTGCTCGTCCAGCACTTGGGCATCGGCCACTTCTTCGGTAGCAGCAATCAACGCCAACGCTTCGGTAGCGGCAGACTTGTCGTTGAACACCACCGCCGCCTCGACGGTGTAATTGATCGAGCGCGCAATCAGGTGCAGGTTGTGGTCGGCATAAACCCGCAACGCAAGAACGCCGAGCAGAGTGAGCGAAACACTGGCCATGGCCACGGCGACGAGCGCGACGATCAAATGTCCGCGTCCGAGGACCGAGCGCAAGGTTGGACGACTACCCGATTTGAATAGACTCATGGCGCCGCCGGCTTGCGTCGGGACAGTTGCAGCACACTGGGGTGAATACGCACGCCGCTTCGGGCGACGGAATCCAGATTGACTTCAAAGGACACTTGCTCATCGCTGACCCGCAGGCAAAACAGACTGCCGACGGTGCATGGGTCGTCGCCTTCACTGATGCTCAGCACCGGACGCCCCGTCAGCGAGGCGAAGAGCTGGCTGCGTTCATCACTGGTCAGTTTGCCGATGTACACCGCATCGCACTCACCGGCAATCGATGGGTTGTCGGCCAAAAGACGTCGCACCGTAACGGGCCGACCGGTGGCCTGGATCGTGCCTTTGACCAGATCGTCGGTGTATTCGGTGGGGCCCACTATGCACAAGCGCAGTTGTGCTGGCTCAACAGGCCAACGGGCATAACTGAGTATTCCGAGTACAACCTGCGTGACGGATTTTGCGCGCTGGTCGGCTATGCTCACAGGCATTTCCGACTGAGCGAAAACGACGCTGGTGAACAAACAGAGAAGGCCGGCGAGCAGCACGTGTTTGCAACCAATAACGCGCTGTGTCGTCCAGACAGCGACCTTCATGCAGGGATTCTCTTCGATCGTTGCGAAATGATGCCGCAACGATAGCACAGCGTTCAAACGCCAGCGAGGCCGCGTCCTACGGCACTTCGGACAGTTTCCGTCGTCTGTGCCGTCCCTTTCAATCACTTGATTCAACACCCTCATCCAATTCCAGCATCAACCCGCTCAAGCGTTTGACCTTGCGTCGCACTGCCTCTTCGAATACGCCGGAACGAGGCTCGATCAGGGTGAACCAGTTTTTGGCCCGGGTAATTCCGGTATAGATCAATTCCTTGGTGAGTACAGGGTTCAGGGCATCCGGCAAAATCAACGCCGTATGAGCAAATTCCGAGCCCTGGGATTTGTGCACCGTCATGGCGTACACGGTTTCAACATCATTGAGCCGGCTCGGCAGAACAAAACGTACGCCGCCCTGACCATCATTGCGCGGGAACGCCACACGCAGCACCTGCTTCCCAACCTCTGGCCCCTCACGTTCCGGTAGCTTGAGGGCAATGCCGATGTCGCCGTTCATCAAACCCAGACCATAGTCGTTGCGGGTCATCAGCACCGGCCGACCTTCGTACCACTGCTGGTCGCTGTCGATCAGCCGAGCCTTGAGCAGCGCGGCGGTCACGCGTTGATTCAACCCCTCCACGCCCCACGGCCCTTTGCGTACGGCGCACAACAACTGGAAGGCGTCGAAGGCTTGCAGTACCTGCCGAGCCCAATCGGTCCAGCAGGGATCATCAAGCGTACTGTCGAGTGGTGGTCGCAGGCTGCGCAAGAGACTCAGGTAATGCCGATAGCCCTGCGGTCCATCGCCATGCCCCTCAAGCAGCAAGCGTTCCAGCGCCCGGTCCTGCTCCCCCTTGAGGGACAGGGAAAACACGTCGTCATGACTCCGTGCTGCCAACAACTTGCGGGCTTCCTCGGGTTGCTGCTGGTTGACCCAACGAGCCAGTTGGCCGATGCCGCTGCCCTCGCCGAACCGGCGTGAATGACGCAGCATCACAACTTGCTGGGCCAGCGGATGAGTGCCTTGGGTGTCTTCCTGCAAACCACTGGCATCCAGGCTTTCACCACTGACAGCTTCCAGCCACAGTCGAGTCTGTGGGCTGTACCATCCAGCCTCGGCGTCGCGGCACAGGTCACCCAGAACGGCGCCGGCCTCCACCGATGCCAGTTGATCCTTGTCACCGAGCAGCACCAGACGGGCATGGGCCGGCAACGCATCGAGCAAGTTGGCCATCATTTCCAGATCGATCATCGAGGCTTCGTCCACCACCAATACATCCAGCGGCAAGCGATTGCCGGCGTGGTGACGGAAGTGTCGAGTACCGGGGCGACTGCCGAGCAGACGGTGCACGGTGGTGACGTCTGACGGGATCTTCACTCGTACGGTTTCATCGACTTCCAGGGTTCTGACCTGCTGACTGATGGACTCCGTCAGTCGGGCTGCAGCCTTGCCGGTGGGTGCCGCGAGACGAATGCGCAACGGCTTGCCCACCTCCACTGCCGGTGCCTGGAGCAACGCCAGCAAACGCACGACCGTCGTCGTCTTGCCGGTCCCCGGGCCACCGGTAACGATGCTGAATGCGCTGCGGGTGGCGAGGGCACAGGCGAGTTTCTGCCAGTCAATCACTTCGCCGGGCTTGGCTTGGCCGAACAAACGGGTGAGGCGCTGGGACAAATCATCCGGTGTGGTTTCGTGTTCCACCAGGCGTTGGCGCAGCGAGGTGTCGATACGCCGTTCGTAAGCCCAGTAGCGACGCAAGTACAGGCGTTTTCCCGATAACACCAATGGCCGATGTTGCGCCGCCTCTCGGCCGTCGACCGCCAAAGCGACCAGACTGCTGGAGGCCAGGACCTTGCACCAATGGGCACCGTCCAGCGCCTCAAGCAATTGCGACGGCAACAACATCGCGCCACTTTGCAGATCGCCTTCCGGTGGCAGCGACAGGGCGAAGTCCGGTTCCTTGAGTGTCTCGAACACATCCAGGCACACATGACCGTGGCCCAGTTGATGGCTGGCCAACGCGGCAGCCAGCAGTACCAACGGATCATCGCTGGGAGCGAGCTCATGAAGAAAGGCGACAAAGGCTTTGTCCAGCGCTCGCAGCCAGCCGCGTTCAACCCAGCGCGTCAGCAACAGCAGCAAGTCATCGGCGCGACTCAACGGCGCCAGATCCGCCAGGCTTTCGGCGGTCAACGAAGTTGGCAGCAAATCAGCGAAGGTGCGACTCATAGCAAAACTCCCTGTTCCCAGGCGGGTTCAGCCTTGGGTTCTGGCTTGCCCTGGAACAGCCGGTCCAGACGCTCGATCAACGCTCTTGGAGGACGGGCGAAATACACGCCTTGGCTGGACGCGCGCGTACCACGCAGGAACAGATACAGCGCACCGCCGACATGCCGGTCGTAATCGTAATCGGCAAGTCGCGCCTTGAGCTGGCGATGCAGGGCCAACAGGTACAGCACGTATTGCAGGTCGTAACGGTTGTCGAGAATCGACTGCTCCATAGCCTGCTCGGTGTAGGCCGCGTCATCGACGCCCAGCCAGTTGGATTTGTAGTCCGCGACGTAATAGCGGCCGTCGTGCTCGAACGTCAGGTCGATGAAGCCTTTGAACATACCATTGAGCAACACCGGCTCGGCAGCCACCCGGGCCACGCCGTTGTGGGTGTATTGGCGCACCAGTTCATCGAGCTTGAGCACATCGACCTTATGACTGGCGAACCAGAATTCCATCTCGACCCGGTATTGGGTGAGCCGCTCGAATACCACGGGGGCTTGCCCGCCGCCGATATGCAGCGGGGACGTAAGCAGGTGCTGCAGCCAGTCGCTCAGGGCGGTTATCCAGCCCTCCCAGCCACGACGATTGCAACGACGGGCAATGGCGTCTTCCACCGCTTGCGGCGTGGCGACAAAACCTTCATCACCGGCCCATTCAAGCAAGCCATGGAGAAAGGTGCCGGGGTTCGGGCCACGAGGGAATCGATGGATATCCGCGCCGCCGGCCACCACTTCTCGTGGTGCTTGCGGATCGAGGCGTTCGTCGTCGAAGAGCTTTTGCGCTTGCGGGCTCTCCGGCGCTTCATCAGTGCCTACGCTCATGCTGTCGCCAATGCGCAAGGCGCTGTAGGAGGCAATCCACCAGTTTTCGCTGGCCTTGCGTTTGGGTATCAGCGGAGCAAGCAACGTCGCATCGTTGTGTGGCGGATGGTAGTGTTCGACAATCGCTTCAGGCATTTCACTGTAGCTCAGCGCAGGACAGTCCTGCTGCAGGTCTTCCAGCCAACACTTCAAGCCTGCCGACTCGGCCAGTGGCGCACCGCCTCCCAGCAGATAACCCAATGCTGAAAGATGCAGCACCGAGCTGTTGTTATTGCCGCGCTTGAGATCGGTCACTCCAAGCCAGCAGGCGTGTTGCGCCCGGGTCAGGGCCACGTAAAGCAAACGCAGATCCTCGGCAAGACGCTCATCATCCGCCTGAACAATCAACTCGGCCGTCGGCCTCAAGGTCACTTGGGCCTTGCCCGTGGCGTCGTGGTAATGCAACGGCAGACGGCTGCCATCCACCGGTTTCGCCGAGCAAATGAATGGCAGGAACACCAAGGGATACTCAAGCCCCTTGGACTTGTGAATGGTCACGACTTTGACCAGTTGCTCGTCGCTCTCCAGACGCAGGATCTGCTCTTCGCCGGCCTGACCGGACAACGCCAGATGCTCGGACAAATGACGGATCAGCGCTTGCTCACCATCGAGTTCGGCGGCCGCCTGTTGCAGCAATTCGGACAAGTGCAGCAAATTGGTCAGCACCCGCTCGCCGTCACTGCGCATGATCAATGTCTGAGGCAGCTGGAAGTCATGCAGCAATCGCCGCAGCATTGGCAACACGCCCTGCTTGCGCCAGAGCTCGCGATAATGGCGGAACTGCATGACCCGCGCTTCCCAGGCCAGTTCGTCCTGATTGAGCCGTTCCAGTTCAGCCAGTGACAGGTTCAGCGTGATGCAGGCCAACGCGGCTCGCAGCGGGCGCTCGACATCCGGCTCAGCGCAGGCCTTGAGCCAGGTCAGTAGATCGTGGGCTTCCTGGGCGGCGAACACCGAGTCCTTGTCCGACAGATAGACGCTGCGAACGCCACGTGCGGAGAGTTCGCCGCGCACAGCCTGGGCCTCTTTACCGTCGCGGACCAGGATCGCGACATCCGCTGGCAGCAGCCCTCTGAAGTCCTTGCCGTCCTGTATGAAACCCGCCCGACCTTCTTGACCGCCATTGAGCAATGCGGTGATTTCACTGGCGCAGGCGGCAGCGAGTTGTTGTCGGTACACCGCGCCGGACAGCGGCTGATCGGCGGACAGGTGCCAGATGTTCAGGGCGGGCACGACCTGGCCATCAATGTGCAGAACTTCTTTACGCCCTTGGGATTCGACGGGCAGGAACGGTACCGGGTTCTCACCGTTCTTTTCACGAAACAGGAACGCGCCGCGTCCCAGCTCTCGAGACTCGGCACGCTCAAACACATGGTTCACCGCACGGACCATGCCATGGCTGGAACGGAAATTCGTACCCAGGGTATGCAGCCGGCCAGCGGTGGCCTGGCGGGCGCGCAGATAGGTGTAGATGTCAGCACCGCGGAACGCGTAGATCGCTTGCTTGGGGTCGCCGATTAGAAACAGACCGCATTCGGGATTGTTGTCTTCGATGCGATAGATGCTCTCGAAGATCCGGTACTGCACTGGGTCGGTGTCCTGGAACTCGTCGATCAACGCCACCGGAAACTGCTCGCGAATCAGGGTCGCCAGCCGCTCACCGCCGTCGGACTGCAACGCTGCATCGAGGCGCAGCAGCATGTCATCGAAGCCCATCTCCGCACGGCGACGCTTCTCTTCCTCGAACCGTGTACCGACCCACTGGGCGGCGTGTTGCAGCACGGCGGCATCAGGTGTCGGCAATCCATCGAGATTGGCCTTGAGGCCGGGCATGGCGTCCAGCCCGGGATGACTGGGTACTTCACCCTTCCAGGCTTCGGCCATACCCTCGGGCGTCAGGCGCGTGAAGCCGGTGCCGATATCCAGTTGCTCAAGGGATTCGTCTTCAGCCCAGGCCCTGATCTTTCCGAACCAGGGTTCGAAATAGCGCGCCTGCATCTTGCGACCGTCGACGCTCTTGCTCGCAACACCCTGGTGACAAATGGCAAGCAGTTCGTCCGCCCACTGGCCCCAAGGCATCTTGAGCTCGAGCAAGGCTGCCCGTCGCTCTTGCAGACACTCCGTGATCAGCTCGGCAGGCTCTTTACCTTCGACACTGTCTCGCTCACTGGCGAACAAACCACGCACTCGCGGCAGCAATGCCGCCGGACCGCCCCAATTCCCACGCACCCAGTTCAGCGCATCGCCTTGCATCGGGTAGCAAAACAGGCGCCAGTAATCACGCAGGACTTCGCCCAGCAAATCGCTGTGATCGGTTTCCAGGGATTGTGTAAACAGGCTGCCACTGTCGAACGCATGCTCGCGCAACATGCGCTGGCACCAACTGTGGATTGTCGAAACTGCCGCCTCGTCCATCCACTGTGCGGCGATGTCCAGGCGGTTCGCGCACCCGGACCACTGCTCGGGAAGGTACTCCGCGCGAAGCTCCGCGATAAGGCTATCGGGCGCCGGTGTTTCATCACGGAAAAACCGCGCAGCTTCAGCAAGACGCGTGCGGATACGTTCGCGCAATTCTTTGGTCGCGGCATCGGTGAACGTCACAACGAGGATTTGCGGCGGCAACAGTTCACGTCCGAAGCCGCTCGACTCTGCGCCGTGGCCAAGGACCAGGCGCAGATACAGCGCGGAAATGGTGAAGGTCTTACCGGTCCCGGCGCTCGCTTCGATCAGTTGGCTGCCGCGCAGGGGAAATGCCAAGGCCAGAGGTTTTGTGGTCATGCGCGCGCCTCCTCGCTGCTCAATGAACGCCAAGGCGCTTCAAGCAGCGGCCGGTACAACGCGTTGCACCAATCCGGGAACGTTTCGTCTGCGGTAAGCGAGTCGAAGTCGGCGAACTGCCGGGCGAGTGCCGGGCTTTCGCGACGCTCGCCGTCGGTGGTCAGGCCATCGCCTTCATAGGCCTTGCGGGCTGCGGCCTGGGCTTTGACCGGGTCAGTTTGACCAAGCCAAGCGAAGCCGGTCTTCACTGCAATCGGCAGCGGTTGACGCATGCCAGTTTGCCAAGCCATTAACAAGTCACCCAGTATCCGCAACGCTGCATCCTCCGCCATCGGACCGAGTAGCAGACTGTCGTCGCTGGCCACCAACGCGGTGGTCATCGCCATACCACTGGCGCAGGCAACCAGATGATTGACCCATGGTCGTGTCAGCCGATGCCATTTGCGCGACTTGATTGAACCGATACTGTTGGGGATTGTAGTGACCGATAGCAAACCACCGTCCGCACGTTGATGCAGGCCGCTGAGCCAACCTTCCAGGCGCAGACCCTGCAACTCCAGATTCACTGGCAGAGCGTTGGTGAGCGGCGTTGGCCATAACGCCAAAAGCTGTTGGTAACGCTGCAACAGATCCGGCAACGGTTCGATCAACTCTCGCTGAAGGCATTCGCCGAATCCGGCCATGGGCAGGAGCCCACTGTTTTGCAGACGTTTTGCCTGTGCTTCCAGTACCTGGTCAGTGCTATCCAGATGTCCCAGCGCCGCTTCGAGCAAGCTGTCGCTGAGGCTGTAACGTTGCAACGCGTCGAGTACAAATGGCTCTTCATCAGCCAAGGGCACTTCAGCCGCTTCGAAGTACACTTTCAGACGCTGACTGAAGAAATGTCGCACAGGATTACGCAGAAAGTCCTGCAGTTGACCGAGACTCAGCGGCTCTTCCTGAATGTAGGGATCAAGGACCTCGATATCAGTCGACGGCTCACTGGTTTGATGCAGTACCTGCCATTCATTCGCGTAGCTGAACAAATCATCGCCTTCATGAAAGTAGCGGGCGCTGAAGGGTTGCAGTGGATGTTCCTGAGTGATGGCCTCAAGCAGATCTTCGTCGACATCATGCAGTCGCCAACCGCTGGCCAGATGATCTCGCAATTGGCCAATCAGTACCGACGCAGGGCGTTCACTGTTATCGCGAATGCTGCGACCGACCCAGCTGATATAGAGTTGGTCACGTGCCGACAACAGGGCTTCCAACAGCAGATAGCGGTCATCTTCACGTCGGGAACGATCACCAGGGCGGTAATCACTGCCCATGAGGTCGAAGTCCAGTGGCGGCTGTGCACGCGGGTAGTCCCCGTCATTCATGCCCAGCAGGCAGACCAGTTTGAACGGGATCGCTCGCATGGGCATCAAGGTGCAGAAGTTAACCGCACCGGCCAGAAAACGCTGGGACAAGCGACCCTGATCAAGGCCGGCGAGCCAGGCTTCACGGACCACGGTCAACGGCAGTTCATCATGCAAGCCAACTGACTCGCACGTCTCAAGCCAGGTTTCACGCAGCTCTTCGAGCTGGGCCAACACGTAGTCGTCATGCTCGTTACTGGCCAGGAAAAACAACTGAACCAGTGCGTGCAAGCGAAAGCCCCATTGTTTGGGAGCGGCGGGTTGAGAGAGCTCTTGGTGGGCAATCTCCAAAGCGTCGAGCAGTGCGACCAAAGGCCCAATGAGCGCGGCATCCAGACCACCGATCTCGTCGTAGGGCTCGATACCCTCACAAGCACTGGCACTGCCCCCGGCATAACCGAGCAGCATCCGTCGCAGGCCGAAACGCCAACTGTTTTGTTCCAGCTCCTCCGGTAGACCGAGACCCGCACGCTGCTCGGCATTCATGCCCCAGCGGATGCCTGCGCCCTCGATCCAACGGTGCAGGGTTGGCAGATCACGTTCCTCTACACCGAAGCGAGCGCGTAGTGCAGGAACATCCAGCAGATCGAGGATCTCGCTCACGGGGAAACGGCTGTCGGGCAGTTTGAGCAGATGTTCGATAGCAATCAGTAACGGGTCACGACCACGCTGGCCTTGATCTGCGAGCGTGAAGGGAATGAAACGCGGGTCTTGGCGTTCAAGCTGAGCAAATACCGCACGAATGTGCGGTGCGTAGCTGTCTATGTCCGGGACCATCACGATCACATCGCGAGGCCTTAACTCAGGATCAGCACTGAAGCGTGCAAGCAACTGGTCGTGGAGAATCTCCACTTCGCGCTGGGCACTATGTGCGATGTGAAAACGGATCGACTCGTCCTTTGCCGGATCGACAGCTGGCCAGCGCTCGCGAGTCTCGTTCAAGGGACGCAATTCAAGAATGTCGTCCTGCAATTGATTGAGCATGTTCTGTGGCTGGCTATCGCTGAACAGGTCGATACGGCCATCGCGGAATGCCGAGCGATAGCTGTTGGGATCGTCGTAGCTGTCGAGCAGGTTGATATAGTCCCGCCCCTGCTTGCCCCACGCCGCCAGTAGTGGATGGGCATGCTGGTGAAGGCTTTGCGGGTCGAGCACAACCGGCATTCCGCTCTTGCGAGCCTGACGCTTGTACTGATGCCGCAACAGATCTTTATCGGCGACGATGTCTGCCCAATGGTGACGACACGGGTTGTGCACGCAAAGCAGAACCTGCCTGAACCGGGCCAGCCCCGCCAGTGCTTCCAGCGCTTGAGCAGGCAGTGAAGAAATCCCAAAAACGATTACCCGTGAAGGCAATCCGCTAGGGACCACGTCGAGGCTGTTGATGCGCTCGATAAACCGTTGATGGACGCCGGCTCGGCTTTGCGCCATGCCTTGTTCACCCACATCCAGCAACAGCGCACGCCACAACTCTGCCTGCCAGCAGTTAGCCGGGGTCAGAGGTTTGGTTTCACCTCTGCCATTTCGTAGTTGATGACGACCTTCTGCCCAGTCTTCGAGCCAATCGGCCCTGTACACCTGATATTGGTCGAACAGGTCCGCCAGTCGCTCCGCCAATTGATAGCGTTTACGTAAGTCTGTGTCATTCGTAAGGAAGCGCTGCAGGGGTTCGAAGTGCGGTTGGTTGATCAACTGCGGAAGCAGACGCATCAGACGCCAGGTCAAGGGAGCTTTATCGAGCAGGGATTTGACCGGGATTTCGTCCCGCCCAAGCACCATGCGATAGAGCTGCCACATGAAGCTACCTGGTAACTGCACGTCGATGGCTGCTGCGATTCCGCAGCCGCCCATGTCATCGTCTTCAGGGTCTTCAGCCAGTGCCAGCTTCAGCCATTGGGCGATGCCGTTGCTCTGTACCAGGGCAATTTCATTTTCCAAGGGAGCCAACGGGTAACGCCGCATCCAGCTGACCACCAGGCTGCGCAACTCGTCCAGGCGATTGCCGTGAACCACCATAAAACCAGCACTGAGGGACGTCGCGTCCGGCATAAAGGCTTCCTTGGGAAAATACAAAAGCTAGGGCCGAACCTTAGCATTGTCGGGAGACTGTGACAGCCGGGAGCCGTCCGGGATTGCTGTGCGAACTTTCCTGCGGACAAAACAAAACCCCTACCTGCATACGCAGATAGGGGTTTCGGAATTTAATCTTGACGATGACCTACTCTCACATGGGGAAACCCCACACTACCATCGGCGATGCAT